>CAYRAD010000006.1:20471-23046 GCA_964422135.1 uncultured Vicingus sp. | reverse complement strand
TCACTCGAACTGACAAATGATTACTATTTTTATTCAAAATGCACAACGGGTTAAACTAACTAATCTTTAAAACTCGTTTGTAAATTACAAACGAGTTTTTTTTTGAAATTTTAATAAAAATCAGTATTTCTACTTAGTAATTTAGTTAATAATTAATGTATATTTAAATTATAAAAAATTAACTAATAACATTGACTGGTTATCGAATTTCCATAATACTACTTTCGCTTATTCCAGCATTAATTAATATAGGTATATTTATATATGCCTTTTACTTTCTTAGAAGAGATAAGCTAGTAGCCGTATTTTCTTTAGTTGTATTGACAAGTGCTACATGGCAAGTTAGTGACACCTTACTTCGTGTAATTGATGACATCGAAATTGCTACTCACATTTATCGGGTATTATCTTATGGTACCTATTTTTTATTACCAGCAAGTGTTCATTTTGCACTCTTATACACCAATAGTTTTAACAAAAGAAAAACTCCACTCATCTTAACAGCATTGTATTTGCCAGCCATATTTTTTTATTTTACAAATGCCTTTGAATTAGATAAAGGACAGTTAGTATTAACAAAATTGTGGTATTTTTCTTATGTTCCACATGGAGTTATTGATAATATAAGCAATACATGGTTAGCAAGTTTAGGAATTCTTACTATCTATTTATTAATTAGATATAGCAATAAAATAAAGGAGATTGATATTGACTTAAGAAAAACAACTCGATACATTGCAATAGGTTACTTAATTCCTGCTGTCATGGGAATTACAACACAAGTTATTTTTCCCCAAGTATTAAATATACCTGAATTACCATTAACTACTACGTTTATAGTTTTCTTTTCTTTAGCTTCCATTGTTAGTTTAAGAAAATTAAATTTATTTGACTACACTCCTTTTGCTATTAGCGAACAAGTGTTTGACTCCTTAAATGAAAGTATCTTAATTACGAATAAGGCTGGTATTATAAAGTATGTAAACAAATCCTTTTATAAAAATTTTGGTTATACTGAAAAAGAATTGTTGGGTAAATTAAAAACCAATTTTATTAAAGATGATGAAAACGAAATAGAAAATGAATTAATAAAAAGTAAGAATTTTTATAATAGGAATTTTGAATCAAGAATTTCTTTGAAGAATGGAGAAAAAAGAGAGGTATTAATCAACCACAATCCATTTTATAATCACAAAAATGAGCAAATTGGTATCTCATCTTTAATACTTGATATTACCATATTAAAAGACAAAGAGTATGAATTACTTAAAACTGAAAAGAAATTATTACTCAGTCAAAAAATAGCTGGAATTGGTTTTATTTCTAGAAATTTAATAACCAATGAAATAATATCGTCAGAAGTTGCTAAAAGAATTTTAGGGTTTTCGGGAGCTGAAAACTATTTTAATTTCAAATTATTTGATAAAATAATTCATCCAGATGATTTAAATAAAGTTAAAAATTTGTTTAGTGAATCTATTAAAAACCTAAAAAACATAAATATAGAACACAGAATAATTAATCAAAAAACAAAAAAAATTACCTGGGTTAAAACACATGCTGAAATATTTTTTGATGAAGAAGAAAACCCTACTGAACTAATTGTTTCTATTATAGATATTACTACCTTAAAAAACTATGAAAAAGATATACTTATCGCTATGCTTTCAGGCGAAGAGAAAGAGAAAAAAAGAATCGCCTTTGAATTACATGATGGAATTGCTCAATATTTAGCGGCAATCAATATGAATTTAATTGGTATTAAAGATGATATTCCAGCTAATATTTTTGAACATTATAATAAAGTACAACAATTGGTTGCTCAAACTTTAACTGAAACTAGAAATATTTCTCACAACCTTATCCCTAAAGACATGGAGTTAGGTTTAGAAATAGCTTTAAATCATTTAGCTGAACTATATAAAAATAAAGCCCCTTTTAAAATTGATGTTAAATTTACGGATGTAGATGAAACAAAAATTCCATCATTTACAAGATTTAACTTTTATAGAATTTCACAAGAATTTGTAAATAACACATACAAATATGCAAATGCAAACAATGTTAAAATTGGATTATCAACAATAAAGAACAAACTATATTTTACATTAATAGATGATGGAGTTGGTTTTGAAATAAATAAAGAAACCAGAAATGGAATTGGATTAAAGAACATAACACAAAGAGTGAAAGCAATTGGAGGAATATTAAACATGGAGTCAGAGAAAAATTTAGGAACAAAATATGAAATAATCTTAGAAAATGAATAAATATTAACAATTCACTACTAATTAATAATTTAGATTTATGTAACTATTTAATAGATGAATCGTATCTTACGATAGACAAATAATCTAAAATTATTGCATGAGACAACTCAAGATTACGAAGCAGGTTACCAACCGCGAAACAATTTCATTAGATAAATATTTACAAGACATTTCAAAAGTAGGTTTAGTTTCAGCACAGGAAGAAGTAGATTTAGCCAAACTTATCAGAGAAGGAGATAAAGAAGCTTTGGAAAAATTAACAAAAGCTAATTTAAGGTTTGTAGTTTCTGTTGCTAAACAATATC
>CAYRAD010000006.1:0-20371 GCA_964422135.1 uncultured Vicingus sp. | reverse complement strand
GAAAAATTAACAAAAGCTAATTTAAGGTTTGTAGTTTCTGTTGCTAAACAATATCAAAACCAAGGATTAAATCTTTCCGACCTTATTAATGAAGGAAATATTGGTTTAATAAAAGCCGCAAAGAGATTTGATGAAACCAGGGGATTTAAATTTATATCCTATGCTGTTTGGTGGATTAGACAAAGTATTATGCAAGCCATCGCTGAACAAGCTCGTATTGTACGTTTGCCACTAAATAAAATTGGTAGTATAAGTAAAATTAACAGAACTTTTTCTAAATTAGAACAGCTTCATGAAAGAGAACCTTCAGTTGATGAAGTTGCCGAATTGCTTCAGATTAGTTCATCAGAAGTAAAGGATTCACTAAAAATTTCCGGAAAACATCTCTCTGTTGATGCACCACTATCTGACGATGAAGAAAGCAATACGATGTTGGATGTCTTAATGGAAAAAGAAGGTAAATTAAATCCGGATAGAGAATTGATGATGCAATCTTTAAGAAATGAAATTGAACGTTCTTTTTCAACACTTTCTTATAGAGAAGCCGAAGTATTAAGAATGTATTTTGGTATCAATATTAAAACAGCTCTTACTTTGGAAGAGATTGGTGAACAATTTGAATTAACCAGAGAAAGAGTTAGACAGATTAAAGAAAAAGCCTTAAGAAAACTAAAACACACTTCCCGATGTAAACTATTAAAATCTTACTTGGGGTAATTTAATTTAATAATTCATATAAAAATGTAAAAAAGCGGATGTTGAAAACATTCGCTTTTTAAATGTTAAGCCTTTTACTTTTTTTTAACTTTGCAGCATAAATAAATTTTTATGCCACACCTAATTGCTCCTTCAATTTTATCAGCAGATTTTGCTAACCTTCAGTCTGAATGTGAAATGCTGAATAAAAGCGAAGCTGATTGGTTCCATATTGATGTGATGGATGGAGTTTTTGTTCCTAACCTAACTTTTGGTATGCCAGTAATTAAAGCCATTAAAAAATATACTACTAAACCTTTCGATGTTCATTTAATGATAGTAAAACCAGAAAAATTTATTTCAGGTTTTGCTGATGCCGGAGCAGATATTTTAACCGTACATTACGAGGCTTGTACCCATCTTCATAGGACAATACAACAGATAAAAGCAGCAGGAATGAAAGCAGGGGTATCATTAAATCCTCATACAAATGTAAATGTTCTTGAAGATATTATTCAGGATATTGATCTTGTACTGCTTATGTCTGTAAACCCTGGTTTTGGTGGGCAATCTTTTATAGAAAATACATTTAAAAAGGTTACTACATTAAAAAAATTAATTAGCGATAAAAAATCAAATGCTTTAATTGAAATTGATGGAGGTGTATCAACAGTAAATGCCAGAAAATTGATTGATTGTGGTGCAGATGTTCTGGTTGCCGGGAATTTTATTTTTAAATCGAAAAATCCTACAGCTACAATAAAAGAACTGAAATCAGTTTAGTTTTAATATTTGATATTTGTTACTATATTTGGATAAATTTTACAATCTGTATATGAAAAAGCTATTTTTCGCAATACTTTTCTTTCCTTTAATAATGTTTATTGCCGGTTGTGGTTCTAATTCAAACGAGAAAGAAAGCAATAATAATCAGGAAAATAAAGAAGAAGCGATAGTTGAGAAAACACAGGAAACTGTTGAAATTAATGGTGTTAAACATTTTATCGAGAAAATGGGAAGTGGAGAGCCTTTATTAGTACTACATGGTGGACCAGGGCTTTCTCATGATTATTTAGTTCCAGGATTTGAATCCTTAGCAAAAAAATACCAGATTATTTTTTATGACCAGAGAGGCTGTGGAAAAAGTGATTTTCCAAAAGATACTTCAAGTATCAAAATTGAAAGTTATGTTGAAGATTTAGAGGGAATAAGAAATTACTTGAAAATAGATAAATTAAATCTTGTTGGACATTCGTGGGGAACATTGGTTGCTCTAAACTATGCAAAGAAAAACCCTGAAAAGTTAAAACGTTTAATTTTAATTTCACCTGCTCCTGTTAATTCAGAATATTTTGACCTGACCTTTAAAAATATGCAAAAGAAAAGAACTGAAAATGACACAAAAGAATTAATTCAGACAATGATGTCGAAAGAATTTGAAAATCGTGAAGAAAAAACATTTAGAAAGGCCATATTATTGGGCGATAAAGTAAATTTGGTTGACCAATCTAAAATTGAAGAATTATACCAACCGATGAAATTTGATGCAAAAACAGCTAATAACTTAATGATAGTAAATAGTTTACTCGAAAAAACTTATTTTAACTTTGATGTATCAGAAGGATTAGATGTTATTGATTGCCCTACCCTTATTATTTACGGAGATTTAGATAATGTTCCGTTTAATTCAACACAAACATTAGAGGAAAGCATTAAAGGTTCTCGTTTAAAAGTTATCAAAAAGTGCTGTCATTATCCCTTCTTTGAAACTCCGAAAGAATTTGTACATTCAATTAAGAATTTTATAGATCCTGAATATGAACAATAATGGAAATCATTAGTTTTTCATTAACAGGTAATTATATTGAATTGATTAAACTTTTGAAACTTTTAAACCTTGTTGAATCTGGTGCCGCTGCTAAACTTGTTGTTAATGAAGGATTAGTTAAGTGTAACAACAAAATTGAATACCAAAAAAGGAAGAAATTGAGGACTGGAGATGTTGTTATTTTTGAAAACAATAAAATTAGTATTCTTTAATAATTATGCCTGAAAACAAAACATTAATACTCAATAACCAACAAATTCATCAAAAAATTAATCGTATTGCTTATCAGATATATGAAGATAATTATACTGAAGATGAAATTATTGTAGTAGGAATTGCGAATAAAGGATTCTTGTTGGCTACTAAACTTGTAGAAAAGTTAAAAAAAATTGCTAAAGTTAAAATAACATTGGTAAAACTAACTATTGATAAAAATAATCCAATTGAAAACCAAGGACAGCTTGATATTTCATCTGACCTTCTTCATAATAAGGTAATTATTTTAGTTGATGATGTATTAAACACAGGGAGATCACTAATATATGGCGTTAAATTTCTGTTGAACTTTCCTATAAAAAAAATGTCAACCGCAGTTTTGGTTGACAGAAATCACAAAAAATATCCTATTGGCACTCATTATGTTGGATTATCTTTATCAACAACTTTACAAAATCACATATCATTAGAATTTAACAAATCAGATATTTCTGCATACCTGAATTAAAAAAAATCGTTCGTCAATGACGAACGATTTTTTTAAATATCAAAATTAATTTTTCTTATTCTTCTTCTACCTCAATCATTTTAAATGGAACATTAATAATTGCCTGATAATCCTCGCCTGCTTCCAACATATCCTCATCGTCTTCTTCATAATACCAATTAATAATCACATTACTTCCTCCAGAATTAATAGCTTCCAATTTTTTAAACACATCCAAAATACATTTAGAAGAACTTGTATTAAAATACTCTAATTGTATATCAACTTTTGTGTCTGGTTTTGAATTACTATTGTAAGCTTCTAATGCATCGATTAAAGATTTGTAAAATTCTATTGAATTTTCCGGAATTGATCTTCCTCTTACCAATAAATAACCTGATTCTGAATTAAATTCAATTGTCGGTGTTTTTGGTGATCCTTCTATTTTTAAATCTTTCATTCTATAATATATTTTTTATTGTGCTACTTTAATATTTAAACTGAAAAAAGAATAATGATCGTCAACAGGATCAAAATTATAATCTAATTTTTTACCTGATTTTCTGGCAATGTCAATCATACCCAAACCTCCACCACCTTTGGCAGACATTTCTCCATTATTTAAAACTTCTTTATAATAATGTTTTAGTTCATCTTTATCCATATCATTAATCCTATCTAACCTTTGTTTTAACAGGTCTACATTTTCTATCGCAATAAAATTACCGGTCATAATAGAATACTCTCCCTCCTCCTTTCTAATCATGAATAAAGCACTGTTTTCCTTCATAATCGTTTTAGGATCATCTTCATCAATATGATGATAAAGATTCTGCAAACATTCCACTAAGATATTATAAACTTTCTTCTTGATTTTAGGAGGTTCATCCAGTGTTTCCATTTTGGATTCCATAATTTGAAGAATGGAAGTTAATAGATCTGATGTCACTTCACCTTTAAAGGATAACATAATGTTTCCTTTCTCCATCTTATTATAAAAGTCGTGAATATTGTCCATTATCAATGCACTCTTCTAATTACAGTTTCAAAGATATTAATTTGATTGAATTATACAAGGCTAATGTACTTAAATTTTAGATTAAAGTTACATAATATTGCATTGATGGGCTTTAAATCATTAAAATTCAAGTGAAAATAATATAAAAATTACTTATTACCTTTGTAAAAGGTTTTACAAGAAATGAATTTAAATATTACCGAAAATAAAAACGAGTGGTTTAAAAAGTGGTTTGATTCTCCTTATTATCATCTATTATATAGGAATAGAGATGAAAAAGAAGCTGAAAAATTAATCAAGAATCTTATCCATTATTTACACCCTCCTTTAAAAAGTAAAGTTCTTGACGCTGCATGTGGGAAAGGACGACATGCTATTTTTATAGAATCTTTTGGTTATAATGTTGATGCTTTTGACCTCTCTCAAAACAGTATCGCAATTGCAAAAAAATATGAAACACCTCAGTTAAATTTTTATATAAACGACATTAGGAAACCTCTGAACATCAACCACTATGATTATGTTTTTAATTTATTTACAAGCTTCGGTTATTTTGATGATGAAAAAGATAATTTTTCAGCCATTGAGTCCTTATCCATAAGTTTAAAAAAGAAAGGTGTTCTAATTATTGATTTTTTGAATTCGACAAAGATTATCAACGAGCTTAAAGAAAGTGAAAGTAAGACAATTGAGAATATTACCTTCAATATTAAACGAAGCCTAAAGAATAATTTTATTATAAAAGATATTGAATTTAAAGACCAGAATAAAACTTATCGTTTCCAAGAAAAAGTAAAAGCATTAGCCTTTTCTGATTTTAAAAATTATTTTGATGGTGCTAATTTAAGAATAGAAGCTACTTTTGGTGATTATGAATTAAATGCTTATGATGAATTTAAATCCGACAGATTAATACTTATTGCTAAAAAATATTGACTACAATATACATTTATATTATTCTCTTTTTAACCGCATTTGTTAGTGGAGCATCTGTAATTCTATTTAAACTAAAGTTTTCCAAAAATTTAAAACTATTAATTTCTTTTAGCGGGGCATTTTTATTAGCTATATGTGTGCTCCACCTTATTCCTGAAATATTTTCTAACTATTCTGAAAAGATTGGAATTTATATTTTGATTGGGTTTCTTTTCCAGTTATTGCTGGAATTTTTCTCTAATGGAATTGAACATGGGCATTTTCATTCTCATACTAAAAATATTGCCGCTTTTCCTTTGGCTATATTTATAAGCTTATGTCTTCATTCATTTATAGAAGGAATGGCACTTATAGAAAATCCTCATGAACATTTTAATGATTCTTTATTAATTGGAATTGTTATTCATAAAATTCCTATTGCCATAGTTTTAAGCTCTATGTTAGTTGCTAAACAAACATCTAAAACAATGCTGTTTGTTTCATTAATAATTTTCTCTTCTTCAGCTCCATTGGGATTATTTTTAGCCGGAAATCAGATTCTTCCACATATACAGAACAGTAACATTATTTTGGCATTAGCTGTAGGTATCTTTTTACACATTTCCACCACAATATTATTTGAATCGACCGAAAGTCATAAATTTGACCTAAAGAAATTTGTCATCGTTATTTTCGGGTTTATTACAGCTTTTTTTACCTTGTAAATGAAAATAACATTTCTTAATAAATCACATATTAAAGATATTCTTTCATTAAGTGATAGAATTTTAGGTAAAGGATATTTAACTAAAAAACACCTGGAAGAATACTTAAATTCATTAAATAAAAAAGCCTTCATAGTCATTTCTAAAGATAATGATCCTATTGGTTATTTGCTATTCGAAACATTAACCAATGAAGAATTTATTAAAGAAATACTTCATGAAAAAGAATGGTTTAAAGAATACATAACAGATTTCACAAAAATTGCCATAATTAAACAGATAGCAATTTCCCCTGCACATCAAAAGAAAGGAGTAGCCTCAAATCTATTATTTTATATCGAAAACAAATTATTAAACACACATGATGTTATTTGCTGCTGTGCATGGAGTTTTAGTAACAACACACCTATGAAAAAGATTCTTCTAAATAATCAATTCATTCTTATTAAAAAGCTGGACGATTACTGGAAAAAAGATAGCGAAAATAACAAATACAATTGTGCAGTCTGTGGTGAACCACCTTGCACTTGTTCAGCTATGTTCTATATAAAACGATTAAAATGAAGCTACCTCTTCAGATTTATAATCACCATTAGCCAGTTTAACCTTTATTAATTTAAATGTATTGACTGTATATTCAACATCCTCCAAAGTATGCATTGCTGTTGGAATTAATCGCAACATGATTGTTCCTTTTGGAACTACAGGATAAACAACTATTGAACAAAACAGGTTATAATTTTCTCTTAAATCAACTGTTAAGTTGGTAGCTTCAGGTACATCTCCGTCTAAAATCACAGGAGTAACCTGAGTTGTAGTAGTACCAATGTTAAATCCATTTTCTTTTAAACCTTTTTGGAGTGCATGTGCAACAGTCCATAGTTTTTCTCTTATTTCAGGACTGTTTCTTAACATATCAAGTCTTTTTAAATTACCTAATACAATGGGCATTGGAACAGATTTGGCATAAATCTGAGAACGCATATTATACCTGAGATAATCTATAACATCCTCATCTGACGCCATAAAACCACCAATACTTGCCATCGCTTTAGCGAAAGTTCCAAAATAAATGTCTATTCCATCCTGACAACCTTGTTTCGTACCTGTTCCGGCACCTGAAGGCCCCATTGTTCCAAAACCATGAGCATCATCAACCAATAATCTAAAAGAATATTTTTTCTTTAAATCAACAATTGCTTTAATATTTCCCTGATTTCCTGACATTCCAAAAACTCCTTCTGTAATAACCAGAATTGCCCCTTTAGTGGTTTGTGCAATTTTTGTTGCTTTAGCCAACATTTTATCAAGGCTTTCCATATCATTATGTTGATATACAAATCGTTTACCTTGATGTAATCTTAATCCATCTATAATGCAAGCATGAGATTCTGCATCATAAACCACCAAATCATTTCTATCTAAAAGAGCATCAATTGCAGATACCATTCCTTGATAACCATAATTTAACAAGATAGCATCTTCTTTTTCTTCAAACTCTGCTAATTCTGCTTCTAATTGTTCGTGGTAGTTTGTGTTACCAGACATCATTCTAGCTCCCATTGGGTACGCTAGGCCCCATTGTTTGGCTGCTTCTTCATCAACTTTTCTAATTTCAGGGTGATTAGCAAGACCTAAATAATTATTTAGACTCCATTGTAAAACTTCTTTCCCCCTAAACATCATTTTATTATTCAATTCTCCTTCTAATTTAGGAAAAGCAAAATATCCATGAGCTTCTTTTGCGTACTTGCCTAGTGGTCCTCTGTTACCTTTTATTTTTTCGAATAAATCTGCCATACAATATGTTTTTTAATTTTAAGACTGCAAAGATAAATATTCTTAAAAGAATATAACAATTTGTTCACTGAACTTTTATAACTGAATAATTGAAAAAGTATCACGTTAGTTTTCTATTAAAAAATTACATTTGTTTTCTTAATGAAATCAAATAACTTTAATAGAATTACCTATTTGGTATTATTTTTAATAATAACCTCATTAATCATATTCGGACTTGATTTGTTTTGGGGTTCAGTAGAAATTCCCTTTAAAAATATTTGCTCTATCTTATTTACTAATACGACTGAAAAGGAAAGTTGGAAAATCATTATTTTAGAATCCAGACTTCCTAAAGCCATAACAGCAATTCTCTGTGGTATAGCATTATCGATTAGCGGATTACAAATGCAAACTTTATTTAGGAATCCTTTGGCAGGTCCATATATTTTAGGTATCAGTTCAGGAGCTGGATTAGGAGTTGCTGCTTTTATTATGGGCTTAAGTTTTCTAGGAATTTCTATTTCTAATATTTCTATATCCGAGAACTCCGGATTAATTATTTCTTCTGTAATTGGATCAAGCTTTGTTTTTATGCTCCTCCTGTCTGTTATTAATAGATTAAAAGACATTATGACGGTTTTAATTTTGGGTATAATGATAGGAAGTGTTATTACTGCAATCATTGGTATTATCCAATATTTTAGCCAGGATGCACAACTAAAATCTTTTATTTTATGGACCATGGGAGATTTAAGTAGCGTTACTAATACTGAGTTGATGCTTTTAGCTCCAATAATAATTGTTGGATTAGTACTATCGTTCTTAATTTCAAAGAAGTTAAATTCCTATTTATTAGGAGAAGATTATGCGAAAAGTTTAGGTACAAACCTCAAACATTCCAGAATGTTAATTGTTCTGATAACTTCTATATTAACTGGAAGTATTACAGCATTCTGTGGCCCTATCGGTTTTATTGGAATCGTTATTCCTCATTTAGCCAGAATGTTAAGTAATTCATCTGACCATAGAATTTTAATTCCACTATCAACTTTATTGGGAATAAATGTTTTATTGGTTGCAGACATTATTTCACAATTGCCAGGTTCCGAACAAACTTTACCAATAAATTCAATAACTGCTTTAATAGGTATTCCTTTTATTATATGGATTATCTTAAAAAATAAAAGAATAACCAATTTAAATTGAATGATCAACTAAAAATATCATCATTAGCAATCGGTTATCAAAAATCTATTATCACTAGCATTGATATAGTAAGTAACGGCTATCAATTAATTGGAGTACTCGGTAGAAATGGAAAAGGAAAATCTACTTTATTAAAAACCTTATCAGGCATCCTTCCTCCTATTTCAGGAAGTTTTAGTATTGATAGTGTTGATGTTTTTAAATTGTCAGAAAAAGACAAAGCAAAATTAATAAGTATCGTAACCACATCTCCTTCTGATATAGGAGGAATTAAAGTGGAGGATTTTGTTGCTTTTGGACGATACCCATACACTAATTGGCTGGGGATTAATAAAAAAGAAGATAAAATTGAAATTGAAAAAGCCATAGAATTGTGTCAACTGAATGCTCTAATAAATAGAAATTATAATGAACTTAGTGACGGTGAAAAACAGAAAGTAAACATTGCCCGGGCAATTGCTCAAAACACACCAATTATAATTTTGGATGAGCCAACAGCCCATTTAGATTTGATAAATACCATTGAAGTATTAAAATTATTGAAGAACCTGGTTGAAAATTATAAAAAAACTATAATTATTTCTACTCACCAAATAGAATATGCACTGCAAATCTGTAATGAAATATGGCTAATTAATAATATAATAGAAGTTTATACCCCTGATGAAATTATAGAAAAAGAGAAATTAAAGGAAATGTTTAACGATAATCAGATTCAGTTTGATAAAACATCAAAAACATTCAAAATCATCTAATTTTCTTTTTAACATACCTTAACATACTTTAATTAACAAGTTAGCTACTTTTTCGTTATATTTGAATAACCACAAATTAGAATTATGTTTAGGAAAGGAATCTCTATATTATTAGCTCTCTTTGCTTTGTTTTTTACTGTACTGGCAATTTTAGCAGTTTGGGATATTATTGAAATAGAACACATTATCAGTAAAACATTAACTACCCTGTTAATAATATTTATTTCAGCAGCCGTAATGTTGTTTATATTTTCTGTGTTGTACAAAGGTGGTGATCAGGATACGAAGCCACCTGTACCACCTAGTAATATGTGATAATAAGCTGTATTTGATTTAACTATTTAGCCATTAACCTTGCAACAGGATATCTGTTGTGAGTTTTTTCGTAATACGCTGAATTTCTATAGATATAAAATAGTTGCTTATCGCGGCTTTCTTCAAATTCTTTATCATTCGCTTTCTTCTCTTCAAAATCTTCTTTAAGTTTTTTATTGGAGTTTAAAAGTTCTTTTGCCGTTTCTTCAAATGAAAAAGCTGAAAACCATTCTTTTTGCTGTAAAATTCCATCAAAAAAATTCCAAGCAAAGAAAGAATCCATTCCTTGTGGCTCAAGAGTTTCTACGATATACCTATTACTTGGTTGATTAACAAAAACTAAATAATCATCTTTGTAAAATTGAATTTTCATGATTTTAGTTTCTAAATAAACCCCATAATGAAAATAGTGTCCTTCCCATGGCTGTTTTACTGTTTTGTAATCATTGATATAATACATTTCTACCTCCATAACTGTATCATTTTCTAACCTTTTCATTTCAACATTATTCCATTTCAATCTGTCTATCACGTCAGTATATGCTTGAGGAATAATATAGGCTGTTGGTTTATTTACAACGTAAGTAGGAGAATATCTGAGGTAGTAATTAATCTTTTTAGTGTACGGTTTTTGATGGTTATAAACCAACGTTTTTTCATCTTTCCCAAACTCACTAGCATTATATTCAACTTCATAACCTTTAAAATCAATTTGCGAATAAGAAGTAGTATCTAATTGCCATCCCAATTCGAATTTAGTTTGATTTATAGTTGATTGAATAGCTTTTTCACGCTCTATTTTTAATTCTTTATTATTATCATTCATCCACTTTAAGCTGCTCATTAAAAACTCGTAAGTATGTTCTACCCTATCTTCATAAGGTTTATACTTTAATGCTTCAGTTACAAAACCTATGGTATTAAATAAAGTGGAAAAACCAGTTGAGTATCGTGGGCTATCTAAATAATCTTTAATCCCATCATCTGGGGTATCTTTATAAGTAAAAACATAAGGGATTATTTCTTTATCTTTTTCTTTCATATTCTGATAAAGAAATGGAAGCATTTTATTTCTGAGGTAATTTCTTAAAAAACTATTTAATTTATCCGGTTGAGTTGCTAATAAGCTCATTGAATATTGGAAATCAGCTCCATCTGTTGTATGTGTATCAATAAAAACATCTGGCTTACAAGCGTGATAAATTTGAATAAATGTTTGGGCGTTTTTAGTGTCGCATTTAATAAAATCTCTATTTAAATCTCTATTTTTTAAATTTCCTCTAAATCCATATTCCTTTGGTCCATTTTGATTAACCCTGCTGCAACAACTTCTGTTCAACCCACCACCAACATTGTAAAATGGGATAATGTAAATAACTGTTTTCTCTAATAACTGAGCATATTTTTTATTGGATAGTAAATCATTGGCAAATTTCAAACTAGCATCAACACCACAAGGTTCTCCCGGATGAATTGCATTATTGATAAGTAAAATCCCCTTTCCTTTATTCTTTTTTGATTTTAAATTAAAATCTTTATCACCAGAAATAACAAAAACGTAAATTGGTTTCCCAACATCACTTTTACCTGCTGAATAAAATTTAGCTTCCTTATATTTATTGGCTAATAATTTATATTGAACATTTACTTCATCGTAAGAATAAGTTTCATTGTTTTTGTATTTGTATGCTACTTGAGCAACAGAATAAAGAGAAATAATGCTACCAATTGCTATTAAAAATAATTTTAGCTTCATAAATCAAAGTTAAATAAAGATTTAGAAAACTTTATTCGTAATTTCATTTTTAAAATTTTTATTAGATGACAATAATTACAAAATCAAACTTCGAGTTTTTAAATAAATTAAAAGAGAATAATAACAGAGATTGGTTTAATCTCCATAAAGATGAATATATAAAGCAACATGAAAATATAATTGCTTTTGCTGATGCTTTATTGGTAGAAATGAATAAACATGATAATATTGAAACCATCTCAGGAAAAAAGAGTTTATTCAGGATCTATCGTGATGTTAGATTTTCTAAGGACAAATCTCCATATAAAACTCATTGGGCTGGTGGTTTTAAACGTGCTACAAAACAATTAAGAGGAGGTTATTACTTTCATATTGAGCAAGGAAACACAATGGCTGGAGGCGGATTTTGGGCTCCCAACAAAGAAGACTTACAACGAATTAGAGAAGATATTGCTATAGACTCTTCTGGTTTAAGAGCGGTTATAAATACTAAATCTTTTAAAGAAACTTTTGGAAAATTAGATGGCAAGCAATTG
Organism: uncultured Vicingus sp.; assembly: GCA_964422135.1. Classification (GTDB taxonomy): domain Bacteria; phylum Bacteroidota; class Bacteroidia; order Flavobacteriales_E; family Vicingaceae. Next base: position 8,136 of record CAYRAD010000006.1, on the reverse strand, counting down.
AAAACTTGTCCAAAAGGATTTGATAAAGAAAATCCCGCAGTCGATTTATTACGATACAAGCAATTTATTATTTCTAGAAAATTTACCGATAAAGAAGTTTTAAGCTCTGATTTTGTTCACTTATTAAATGATACATTCAAAAAAATGCGACCATTTTTTGATTACATGAGCGAAAGTGTAACAACTGATAATAATGGTGAATCTATTGTTTAGTTTACTTCTATTTTAGTTTTCCATATATAATTTTATTGTACTTCTTGATGGTTATACAACCAACAAGGATATAGTATTAATTATCCTGTTTATGATTATTTAAACATTTCTTAATGGAATCGAACAACTCGTTTCTTTCTACCGGTTTATGAAGGTAGGCACTAACGTATTTCTCATATGACACCTTAACGAGACTGTCTTTATTAGTTCCAGTAACAACAATAATCGGGATGTTTTTAAATTGGTCATTGTGAAGCATATCTGTTATTAAATCTGCACCATTCTTACCTGGTAAATACATATCTAATAGTACTATATCGATAAGATTATTGTTGAGAATATCCCAAGCTCCTTGAATGGTACTTGAGGAGAAGAGATTTGACTCTTTGTACTTGTTAGTTAATAAAACCAGCATTTGAAGCCTTTCTAATTCAGCATCATCAACCACCAATATTTTCGTAGTATCATTCATTACCCTTCTTCAATAGTGCTTTTTGCTCTAAAAACATTAAATCATCAGGCTGAATGCTAGATTCTCCACTTATTAACACAGCTCTTTCTACCATAGATTTTAATTCCCTCACATTTCCTGGCCATGAATAATTCATCATATCCTTAATAGCTGAAGGACTAATTTCTTTGTTAGCTATTTTTTGTTGCTCACAAAACATTTTCACAAAATGTTTTGCCAAAATGACAATGTCATTATTCCTTTCAATTAATTTGGGCACTTTAATAATAAAGCCTTGCAATCTGAAATACAAATCTTCTCTAAATTTACCTGATTGTACAGCTCCCCAAAGATCTATATTTGTAGCGGCAATAACTCTACAAGTTAATTCTATATCCTTGTTACTTCCCAACCTATTCAACTTCTTTTCTTGTAAAACACGTAGTAATTTGGTTTGGATTCCCATATCCATTTCACCAATTTCATCCAAAAATAGCGTTCCTTTATTGGCTTCTTCAAATTTACCAATCCTCTTACCCTTGGCACCGGTAAATGCTCCTTTTTCATGACCAAACAACTCACTTTCTATTAAATCATCCGGAATAGCTGCTATATTAATCGCCACAAAAGGTTTTCTTTTTCTATTAGAATTGTAATGTAACGCTTGTGCTATTAACTCTTTCCCTGTTCCATTATCTCCTGTTACTAAAACGGGTATATCAATATTTTCTACCTTTTGCATTAAGTTAAACACTTTTTTAATGGCAGGGCTATCACCGATAATGTTTTTATAATGGTAGTTTTGGTTTATTACGTTCTCCTTTAACTCTTCCAGCTCCTTTTTTAGCACAATGTTCTTACTTAATTCCTTAACGTTCTGAATTAATTCAATAGTCGCATTTTCATTCTTCATGATGTAGCGTTGTGCCCCTTTTTTATAGGCCTCAACAACCACGTTAATATCTGCTTGTCCAGATAAAACAATAGGAGTAACAGATGGATATTTCTCCTTTAATTCAGTTAAAATTTCCAGGCCATTTTTTTCAGGAAGGTTATAATCAATAATGGCTATATCAGGATGAAATGTTTCTAATGAATTAAAGAAATCATAAGCAGTTTCAACAGCAAGTATTTCAATATTATTTTCTTGTTGAATTGCTTCATTAATCATCAATGTGAATATTTCATCATCATCAACCATCAATATTTTTATGAGATATTTATTCTCCATAGTTTATTAGTTAAGTTTTTCTTCTATCTCTTTAAAAGCTTTGGTTCCCAATATCTTTACATTACTAATTAAAACTGGTATATTGGATTTATCACCACCTTCAATTGCACTTTGTTCTATTTCTTCCAGTGTATGACCAATATCTTTTGCTCCAACCGTATTAAAAGAACTCTTCATTTTGTGGGCAATCATTTTAACTTCACCCCAATTTTCAGCATCATAATTTACGAATAAATCTTTCATTAATTGAGTGGTATTAGTTAAAAAACTATTTAATATTTTGTTTAGGGCTACCTTATTCCCTCCAAAGGTTACTTCTAAATACTCAAGATTAGTTTGGTTACTATTAGTATTCATTTCCATTTTATACTGATTTTTTGGTAAGTTGTTTCTTAATTTTTTGTAACAATACATCTGGATCAAATGGTTTAGAAACATAATCATCCATTCCTACATCAAAACATTTTTGATTATCACCAATTAAAGCTGAAGCAGTCATCGCAATAATAGGTGTTTGGTTGCTTAACTTATTTCTAATTTGAATGGTTGCATCATAACCATCCATCTTAGGCATATGTATATCCATTAGTATTACATCGTAATTTTCTTTTGCCACCTTCTGAACTGCCTCCTCTCCATTTTCTGCTAAATCTACTTTAAAACTCCACCCCTCTAGAACTGTTGTGGCTAACATTTGGTTAATTTCATGATCCTCCACTAATAATACATTTAGTGCTTCTAGTTTATCTTCACTTTCTTTTTCAACTACAGGTTTCTTTAATTGCACCTCCTCGTTTTGTAGTTCATAATTTATAACAAAAGTAAAAGTACTCCCCACTCCTTCTTCACTTTCAACCCAAATCTCACCATTTTGTAGCTCAATTAATTGTTTGGTTATGGCTAAACCTAATCCTGTCCCTCCAAACTGTCTGGTTGTAGAAGTACTTGCTTGAGAAAAACTATCAAAAATTGTAACTTGTTTGTTAATCGGTATACCTATACCATTATCTTTCACATCAAATCGAAGCAGTACATCATTTTGATTTATTTGATCTACAAAAATATTAATACTAACATCACCATCTTTGGTAAATTTTATTGCATTTCCAGCTAAATTAAAAATAACTTGATTTAAGCGAACTGGATCCCCTACTAAATTGTTAGGCACATCAGGTTTAATATTAATATTAAAACCTATTTCTTTTTCATCTGCAATTAATATTAAAGACTCTTCCCAAACATTTGCTAATTCTTTTAAATTAAATGGAATTTTTTCTATAGTCATTTTTCCTGCTTCAATTTTTGAAAAATCTAAAATCTCATTGATTATATGTAATAAATTTTTAGCAGAAACAAAAGTTGCATTAGCGTATTTCTCTTGTTCTTGTGTTAATTTAGTTTTTTTCAATAACCTTGTCATACCTAATATACCATTCATTGGTGTTCTTATTTCATGACTCATTTGTGATAAAAATTGACTTTGAAGCTCTTTTGCTTCTTCTGCATGTCTTCGTGCATCTCTTAATGCTAATTCGTTATATTTAATTTTAGTAATATCATTTAATGAAACTAATATTGCAGGTTTTCTCTTATATTTAATATTGGCTTTTTTTGCTTTAACAATAATAATATTACCTGCTTTAGAAATATGTGAATATTCCTTTTCAATAGAGAAATCATTCGTAAACAATTCGCAAATGGTATCATAAAGTGGTTCGTTGTTTAATTGAAGTTTTGAAAATTCTTCAGAATCATAACCGTATCTACTTTCCATGGTCTTATTAACCTCAATTATTCTTTGATGTTTTTCAGAGAAAACAAACATAGGCACTGGATTATTTTCGAAAAACAAACGATGTTCCTTTTCAGAATCTATTATCTGGTCTTGAATTATTTTACTTTGAGTAATGTCGTTAATTAGTACTAACCTAGCTTTTTTACCTGAATAATCTATACTCTTTGCTGAAATCTCAACAAAAATCTTTTCCCCATTCTTTAATACATGCACAAATTCTGATACTTTTTCTATCCCATTTTTAATATCTTTAATATCTTCAACATCTTTCAATAGCTTGTCAATATCTTCCTCACGCCTAAGTTGTGTAATTTTCATTCCTAAGAACTCTGCTCTTGTGTAACCATATTTATTAACCATGGTTTCATTAACATCCAAAATATCCAGGTTCTCTAAGTTATAGATAATCATTGGTCGTGGGTTTTGATTAAACAACAACCTATTTTGCACCTCAGATATTTTAATTTTTTTCTGAGTTTCCATTAGGACGATATTTGATTTAATTTTCTTACTTATATAATTATACCTTACCTGAATTGAAACAATCATAAATAAAGCCATGGATGAATCTAATATACCACCATTAAGCATTGCATCAACAAAACTGAGTGGGCTTAGAAGGTTAATAAAAATCACACTAGCTATAAATATGCTAATAACGGTATATATGGAGTATTTAATGTTCCATAATAAAAACATTCCAGCTCCTAAGAACATGGATACATATATATAAGTGAACTGCTGAAATTTTTCTAGTTCTAACTGACTATAGGCCAAAGAAAAATAGATGCCCATTAAAGCCATAGGAATCATTCCCAACATCTCTGAAGAAATTTTCCATTGTTTTCTCAACATGATTGAGCAAAATACAATTACAGATATTGCAATCCCTGCGAATAAATATAAGGTATCACCATCAAAGAAAAACAAATAACTTATAACAGACCAAATAGTATTTACTGCAATTGCAACCCAACAGCCTAATACATGTTGTTTTTCAATTTTTTTATTTAATTCGAGTTTAAATTTATCTTCATTCTCAAAATGAATTTCCATAATTATTCTTTAACGATTTTGGTGACTATAGGTTCTTTGTTGTCCTGAATAAGGTGTACTATATAAGTACCAGGTGGCAGTTGATTGCCTTTGTTAAATACAAATTCTGTATTGCTTCCTTGTATTTCAATTTGTGAATTATGTACTTGTATTCCATTCATGTTGTATATAATAACATTAGCTATACCTTCATTTTCTGATTCAATCTCCATTACAAATTTGTTTCTAAAGGGATTAGGCATTATCTTTTTAATTGTTAAACCGTTTGTAGTAGATGAGCTATTGACCATTTTTGGAGGGAAATATTCAAACTTTCCATCAAAATCTGTCTGTTTTAATCTATAATATACTACCCCATCACTTACATCATAATCTGTATAATTGTAATGTAGAATATTACTACTGTTTCCTGCACCAGCTACTTCGCCTACATATTCGTAATTTTTAGCATCAGCTGATTTTTCAATAGTAAAAAAATCGTTATTTATTTCACTTGCAGTAGTCCAAGTTAGTTCTACATAATCATTTACTAATTCAGCATTAAAACTTGTGAGTTTAATCGGCAGAGGAGTAGAAGAAAACTCGAAAGTAGCAAATTCATCAGGTTCATCCTGGTTTGCATATTCGGTTGCAATCCAATCAGCAGAAAGAGGGGTATTTAAAAACCGGATTTCATCTAATTTACCTTGATAGTATCTATTGTTTTTTGGACCATTAAACGTAGCTGCTTCCGATCCATCACCAATAAATCCATAACGGGTAAGGTTTCCTTTTCCTAAATGTTGACCATTATGAGCATTAAGTTTTGTTCCAGCTAAAACGCCATCCATATAGATATATTTATTTGTACCATCATAAACTGCAACTACATGATGCCATTTACCATCATTGTATTGTCCCACAGCACCAACATAAAAATCGTTAATACCAGACCCATTACCTGAACCCCTTGTGGAAAACCCAACTTTTCCGTTTCCATGAACAAAAACATTAAAATATTCCGATCTATCAAAATCAAGTATAGCCCAATTACTAGACCAGTTAGGGTTATTAAAAGTTGTCTTAAACCATCCGGAAACTGTTAGCGTTGGAATACAGCCAGCACCTGTATAAAATTTATCTTTAATGGCATAATAATCATTAGTACCATCAAAATCAATAGCTCCTCCAATCTTTCCAGTTACTAGATCATTTACATTCATTCCACCAAAATCTACTCCATCAAAACTTCCTGCTCCATCATCTAAATCAGTTGTTGCAGGATCGTTACTCATATGCCAAACCCCTTCATAATTGTTACTCCACATCAACTCGCTTGAAGTGTTACTCGTGATACTGGGATTACCATAAAACATTTTAAAAGTTGTACTTGTTGTAGCTTTTAGAACAGGTAAATTAATCCATGCAACATACTTACCAGAAACAGGGTTATATGACTCTATTTGATGATCTATTTGATTATTATTCATATCAGAAAAGACAATATCAAAACCAGCGCTATTTTGTACTCGACCTCCGTTTGCAATAGATTTAAGATTTGTATTGGTAATACTTACTAAAATGGGAAAATTAGTAAAATCAGTTACTCCTTGTACTTTTGTAAAATCTGTATTTATTGTAGCTTCCCAAGAATAACCTGTAACTTGTGCGGCCATTGCATTTTCAGAGTTACCTATCACTCCAAATAATGTTGTACTGAGATAGATAAGCACACTTAAAATACTTCCACCTAATATAGCGTATACTATTACATTCCTTAATTTTATTTTTGTTTTGGTTTTTTGTTGTAGTTCCATCTTATTTTTCATGTTTTGTATGGTTTTATGAATAAGATAAAATTGCAACAATTATACATGCAACACAACAGTAATAAAACGTAAAAAATAAATAAGTAATTTAAGAATTCGTAGTAAGTATTACTACTTACATGATAAATTCTAAGTTAGAATATTTGGGCTTTTGAAGTATATATATTTAAAAAAATAATCAGCAACATACTGACCAACTATGGCTTAATTTCAATTTTAGCCATTTTTCCTTTTTTACCAAATAACCATCCATGGTTTTTATTTAAAACACAGCTATAATATGCATCATCACTAATGTGTTTCCATTTGTTTCCTTTGTCGTAAGAAACATCAATACCATTTCTACCACAACAAATAAAATAGTCATTGTAAACAGTAACACAAGAGCGATAACCATAAGGTTGTTTTTCTGATAACTTCCAGGTTTGACCTCCATCTAAAGTATATGCACATATAGCTTTTGTATTAGCAGAATCTAAATAGTTCCCTCCTATTATTACTCCCTCTTTTTCAGATTTCATTGACATAGAGTATATTCCAGAACCTTCGCCTGATCTTAAGGGAGTATTATATACTTTCCAATTTCTACCTCTGTCAATAGACTTAAAAACTCTACTTATTTTACCTCCACCAGTAGCAATAAATACAGTATTTTTACCTAAGCAGTTGATACCTGTTCCACTTGCTGCAAATCCTGCTTCACCATCTAATACCTTTGGCATATTATCAGGTTTTAATTCTAACCAGGTTTTACCTCCATCTTTTGTCTCAATCAAAAAGATTTTACCATTAATTGGATCACTAAATGCTATACCTGACTTGTCATCCCAAAAATCCATTCCATCAAAAAAAATACCTTCTTGTTTATTTTCATAGACTTTTATCCAATTTGTTCCACCATCCTCAGTTCTATATAGTTCACATCCCTTACCAGAACTCATTATAATAGCCTCATTCTCGTTAAAAGCATGAATATCTCTAAAATCCAATGATGTGAATTTTGGATTGTAAAAAGTTTCCCAATCTTTATTATTAATAGTCCTCATAATTACTCCTTCGGTTCCACTAGCCCAAATAACATTATCATCAACACGATACAATCCTCGAATTGATGACTCAAAAAAATTAGAATTGACTGGCGTTATCTCGACTTGAGCGTAGGTTGGAATAGAAACCAAGAGGATAATAATAGAAAAAATAAGGTTTTTCATTTTTAATCACTTTTTATTTCATTTTCTTTATTAATTACTTTCTTTGTTTGAATAGAAGCATAAACAGAAACTAAAAAAGGAACCAAAAACGTTAAGAATAGTTTAGTATAATTAATTGCTGAATAATCTAAAGAAAAAATAGCATCTCCTTGGTTAATGAAATTTAAAATAATGCCAACAATCAAACTCACTTTTAATGCAGATTTTATGGTATGATTTAAAAGCATTGGTTTATCTATTATTGAGGATTTGTTGCCCATATGGTTACTTCGGGTATAAAACCTCTACTGTCCATTTCAAGTGTTGCTTTTATTGTTTCAGCTATTTCTTGAGGACGCAACTTTGAAACTTCTTCTTTCCGTTCAACCCTG
>CAYRAD010000005.1:0-23318 GCA_964422135.1 uncultured Vicingus sp. | reverse complement strand
GGGCACCGGTTTGGGAAAATTGTTAAAGACTCTTTCCCAACCCTTTCAAAGGAGGGGAAAGATTGGAAAGTAGGTGGATTGGGAAAAACATCACAATCAATCTTATCCGTAAACAAACTAAAAAATGTTATCTTTATTTGGAATGCTCCTCCCGAACATTCCGAAATCAGAAATCATCGACACTAAATCTGGGGGGATTGTTGAATTTAAAACTGTAGAAAAAATAAAACGGAAGTATTCATTAATCATTTAGATTGGCTGAATGGAGAACAATGGAAAGGTGTTTTGGATTGGTTGGAGAAAAGTTGTGAAAATTAAATAATCATTATATTTGATGTGTTACTCCGAGATTCTATTATGAAAAAATTACTTTTCTTTTTCATTATTTTGTTTACCATTTATGGAATACCACATGCTTTTGCCCAACAATTTGCGGATAAAGAATATTACTTGGTAGATAGTCTGAATTTGGAAGAACTTACACAAACAGACAGGCACCTATTGGATAGTTGTTTAACGGTTTACCATGAAGCACAACAAGATACCGATAGAATTAATTCGCTAAATAACGTTTGTGATTTTCTGGTTCATGATGTCTGGAGTGATTATCAATTTGTGCAGTATAAATTAATCATGGAGGCACTAAAAAATAATCCGAATGAAAAAGTAAAGCATAATTTAGAGGAATCGCTTAGTGCATCATTAAATAATATAGGCTTGTATTATGAAAAGAACAAAGGTAACAGTTCTAAGGCTTTAGAATATTATCATAAAAGTTTAAAATTACATGAAAAATTGGATAATCAGGATGGCGTTGCTCAACTACTGAACAGGGTTGGACAAATTTATGTTGAACAGGGAGATGATGATAAAGGTCTGGAATATTTTCAGAAAAGTTTAAAGCTATTTAAGGATTTAAACGAACAAAAGGAAATATCAAACCCATTGAATAATTTAGGTTTGTACTACGAAAAAAAAGGAGACCACCCAAAAGCCCTGGAGTATTTTAATGAAAGTCTTGAAATAGACCAAAAAACAGGGAACCAACAAGGAACAGCTATATCGTTAAGTAACATTGGTAGGGTTTATAACGAGCAAAAAAAATATTCAAAAGCATTAATCTTTTTTATTAAAGGGTTAAAAATTTTTGAAAATATGGGAGACAGGAATGGGGTGTCTTTAATATTAAACAATATTGGGCATGTTTATTATGTTCAGGGAGATTTAAAAAGTGCCGAATTTAATGCCAAAATGAGCTATGATATTGCAAAGGAAATTGGTTTTCCGGTAAGGATTAGCGGTTCAGCTCTTTTATTGAGCCAGGTCTATGAAAAACAGAATAGAAAAGGAGAAGCATTGGATATGTTTAAACTTTATACTTCGGTAAAAGACAGTATGACCAACGAGAATACAAAAATGGATGCTGTAAGGCAACAATCAAAATACGAATATGAGAAACAAAAAGCGGTTGATGATGCTATTTATGATAAGCAACTGGCTATTCAAGAACAGAGTAGAGAAAAACAACGAATAATAATTTATGCCATTGGTGGTGGTTTAACTTTACTAGTTATCTTTTTGCTTTTTGTGTTTCATCGTTTACGAATTACCAGAAAACAGAAAGAAGTGATAGAAAGCCAAAAAATTCATGTAGAAAAGGCCAACGAAATGCTTTCGGTAAAAAATAAAGAGATACTGGATTCTATCACTTATGCTAAAAGAATTCAAACGGCCATACTACCACAAAACAAATTGGTAAAAGAACATCTCAAAGATTCTTTTATTCTTTATAAACCTAAAGATATTGTTGCAGGAGATTTTTATTGGATGAAAAACCTACCCCAACACTCCTTAAGGGAGGGAGAAAATTCTCCCCCTTCAGGGAACTTAGAGGAGGCTATTATTTTATTTGCTGTGGCTGATTGTACAGGGCACGGAGTGCCTGGAGCTATGGTAAGTGTAGTTTGTAATAATGGGTTAAATCGTTCAATAAATGAATACGGATTAAATCTTCCGGGAGAGATATTAGACAAAACCAGAGAAATTGTTATTGAAGAATTTAGTGCTACTGTTGAAGAAGAAAATCTAAGAGAGGATTATGTTAAGGACGGAATGGATATTGCTTTGTGTAGTTTAAGGTTTAAAGTTAAAGGTTCAAGGTTAAAAGAAAATAAAAAAACATTAAAGCCTGAACACAAAACAGCAGCTTTATTGCAATATGCTGGAGCAAATAATCCATTGTGGATTATAACTTCTTCTCCTAAAGGAGGAAAGAATGATAGTGAAAAAACGCCCCTAAAGTCCCCACATGGAAATAGATATTTGCATGAAATAAAAGCCAATAAACAGCCCATCGGATTTTTTAGAAGGTCCGAACCCTTTACAACACATACTATAGAATTACAAAAAGGAGACACCATTTACATCTTCTCAGATGGTTATGTTGATCAATTTGGTGGGGAAAAAGGAAAAAAATTCAAAGCCAAAGCATTTAAGAAATTATTATTGTCTATCCAGGATAAAACAATGGAACAACAAAAGATTATCATAGATGAGACATTTGAAAATTGGAGAGGCAATTTAGAACAAATTGACGATGTTTGTGTTATAGGTGTTAGAGTATAATAAAGATTACGCTTACTGAACGTAGTCGAAAGATTAAAATTTGCAGTTGAGTACAATGCGTTAAAAATTGTTTCTTTCGTTAATTTATAGTGATTAATTTATATGATTTTAGACTTGATATTTTATTTTTAGGAGTCTCCCTTTCCCAAAAAAGAAGACTCCTAAAAAAAACTATTATAAACTAAACCTCTACACTTTTATTAAAAAAATCTTCAACGCTCATTTCGCCTTTGTCAATTTTTGCTAGCAACTCTTTTTGAGCGATGTAATCCTTATTTATTATTCCTGCTCTGGATTGCAACATTCGCCAGGCTTTACGTCTTTCCACACAGAAAATTACCATTTGGGTAGAAAGCGTATGATATTTAGCACTTCCATCTTCTTTATAATCGATTGTATAAACACTAAAATTAGGGATATATGAACGATGGTTTTTATCTAAATACTTTCTGTTCACAATATCGTTCATGGTAATTAGCTGAAGAATATCTTCCAACCTGACCATCCCCTTCGTTTCTTCTTCCTTAACGATTTTATGATGTGCTCTAAATCGTGCTTCGGTAAAAGCCCAATGAGCAACAGTAAAGGTGTATCTCTTTTTAGTAACAGGAGCTGGCTTTTGTGCCCAATCAGCATCAACATTAGGATTTCCTTTAATGTACAAAGTATCGGTATAGGATTCTCCTAATCCCGAATTAAAAACAAATTCTGCCATTCCTCTACTGTCCCTTACTTTAAGTGCCTGATTCGGAGAAGAATAATCTGCCGTACCATGTTCTGGTGGACAAGAAGTATAGGCTTGAAAATAAGCCGTTCCCCTATAGGTCAAACCATCAATAATGGCTTTAAAGAAATTGGAAGTATTGGCCATAGATACCTGAGCAATAAAAGGAGAACCATGTCCATTCATAAAAGTCTCAGCAACAGATTTCATTTCCGTTAATTTTCCTTGTGTTGCTGCTCCTGTTTGATTCATGTCAAAACCACCGGCTAAAACAGAAGAATCAGAATTCTGACCTCCTGTATTCGAATAGACTTGCGTATCCAACATCAGCAATTGCATGTTTGGTCGGTTTTGTAATACGACTTTCGATAAATTCTGAAAACCAATATCTCCCATACCACCATCACCTCCGATAGCCCATACTTTTGGAAGCTCAGCAATTTCCCTGTCTGTCATATAAGTATCAGAAAAATGGGTGAACCTGAAATAATCATCTTCGCTATAAGTATTCTCAAAATTGTTGGTCACAAAATCTGCTAATCTCTCTGGAATTACTGAACGATTAGCATGATCAACAATAAAACTTTCACCCATTAACCAACCAATAGTTGCTCCATCCTGAAATAAGGAATTCATCCAGGGGTAGGAGTGTGGATTGTTTGGAGGAGTTGAACCATAAACAGAATTACAACCGGTATGAGCTGACATGGCCATCACTGACATTCCGTTGGCATGTTTACCTTCAATTGCTTGCAATTGTTTGTGGTTTTCGGCTTCTTGTTCCAGAACTAAAGCTATTGCATTAATGATGTCTGCATCATTACCTTTAAATTCAGCTGCAATTCTATTTTCAGTAACTGTTGAAGATTCGCTTCCGTAACCCATAATAATATGTAGAACTGATTTTCTAAAAGCACTGTAAGCACCTGCATTCTTACTTTTTAATTCTTCAAGAACTTTTTCACCTTTCTTTCTCAATATGTCTGCTTTTGCAACTAAACGATTCGCCTTGGCATGGTAAATAGGTCGCATTAAGGCTTCTGTTAATGTAGCCGTATATTTTAAAATCGATTTTTCACCACAACCTGCACACGCACCATCACCGGCAAGGAAGGCATTGTAGTTATCATGAATCATAGCATGGTATTGTAATGCAGCTGCTTTAGATGCAGCAATATTATCCTGGTCAAAGATTCCTAAGTATTTGGAAGGAGTTTCAGGTAACAGATTCATGAATTCTACTCTTGAATTATTGTCAGCTATCATCTGTTCACTTTCGGCCGACATATTTATTGCTTCTTTTGCACACACTTCAACGCAAGCACCACAACCTTTACAAGTATCCTTTAATCCTATCATAAAAACACCACCTTCGCCAGGTTCTTTCTTTTCCTTACCACTAAAAATGGCTCTGGTATTGGTATAGGCAAAAGGCATAATTTTTAAAATATTCTCAATACTTTCGATCGATGATGCTGATATATTTGAATCATTTAGAGATTTTAAATGATTGATAACGATATCTACAAAAGGTGTTTTATCTGTTTTTTCTTTGTCTTCAACATTTTGTAGCATTTCTGCCCTGATACTTTTATCTAATTCCTTAATATGAGCCAGAATGGTTTTTCTTTCTTTTTCATCGTTTACATAATTATTAACTGCTGTTGTAATTATTGTAGAAACATCCTGTGCAGTATTTGGTAATGCAGTATCAGGACAAACAGTGATACAATCCATACACTGCGTACAATTTTTGGCTAACCAGATGGGCACTTCACGTCTTGCAACATATTTAGAAGCGGTTTCTCCTGTTGCGGCTGCTACAATTCCTACAGAAGACAATGGACTGGAAGGTTGATGATAGCCCAAACCAGATCTGAATTCACTATCAAAGTAGGACATTTTGAATAAGGGTGATTTATGTTCAGCACTAACTCTGTCAATGGTACAACCACCTCCATCATCATGATGGCATGATTTGGTTAAAAATCCAATAAATGAAGAAAGGTCAGGAGCATCTATATCTCCATGGGGTACCTCAATTACATCGTCAAATCCGGCATGCATCACATCCATATTATCAGCAACTACTTTGTCTCCGAATCTTCCGAATTTTTTTACATATTGTTTGTTTACGGTTTTTAAAAATTCTTCCCGCGGAATATTCCAGTTTTCAAGGAAAGGTGAAACTTTGAAGAAAGCTCCTAAAAATGCATTTCCCTGCATTCGTGTTTGAAGGTCTTCTCTGTTGGTAGCTTTCTTTGCAATTGCAAATCCATTGAGAATGTAAACTTTAATTTTTTTATCAATAATCGTTTTTCTGTGAATTTTAGGAATTCGTTGCCACGCTTTTTCTACAGAAGTTTCGTTAGATTCCCACACAAATGAAGTACCTTCTTCAATTCCATCTAATGGATTGGTGTGCAAGAAGATTTTAGGGTCGCAACATAATACTGTTTTTACATGGTGAAGGTCGCAATTTACTCTTACTCTTTCCGGAGCAGCAACTAAAAAGTAATTGGTTGGTGCACCTTTCTTTTCCGATCCGTATTTTGGATTAGCACTAATATTTATAACCTCTTTTACTTCTCCATTTCCGTCCACTAAATTGTCTCTTGTAGCAATATAATTTGAGAAAGCACCTAATATTTCCCCTAAATTTTTACCTGTTGTAATCATTCCCCAACCACCAATAGAATGCATTCTTACGGCTATTGAGTTTTTGGGTAATAGGGATGGAGTTTCCTTTGAAATTACTGCATAGGGGTGATCGATGCCAACATAGAAAAAGTTTACTCCTTCGCCATATTTTTTACCGTCTTTTCTGGCAATTTTTCCTAAAGCAAATTCATAAGCTCCTAATATACCTTCCGGTCTGAAATCTCTTGAACCTAATCCATAAACACCCGATAGAATTTCAGGTTTTTCTGCTGGATTTAGTGTTGGGATTTTTTCATAAGTGTTTTTAATGAAGTTGGTGGTTGCTTTATCCAAAGCCACTTTTATATCTCTGGTCAAAGGATTGTCTCCTGCTAGTGGTTCTTCAGTTCTTTCTAAAATAATCACTCTTTTCTTTCCTCTTAAAGCATTAACAATTGCAGCCTCAGGGAAAGGCCTGATAACATTGATGTGAATAATTCCAACATTTTCATTTCTGGTTTCTTTGATGTAATCAACTGCTGCTTCAATGTTTTCGGCTGCACTTCCTATTGCAACAAAAACGGTATCGGCATTTTCGCAATTATACGCTGAAATTAATCCATATTTCCTTCCGGTTAATCTTCCATATTCTTCATAAGCTTTCTCAAAAAATCCAAGAATATGTTCTGAAAAATTGTTTCTTCTGGCGGCAACACCATTCATATAGTGTTCCTGATTTTGTACAGGGCCTATTGCAGCTGGATTTTTAAGGTCTATTGCTGCAGGAATCCTTCTTCTTGTCTTGCCAAATAATTCTACTTGAGCATCAGTTGGGCATTCAATACTATCATTGGGATCTCCTAAAAATTCCCTGATCAAAGCAGCTTCCGGTTTATAGAAAGTCCTTTCCAGATGTGTGGTTAAAAATCCGTCTTGTGCATTAAGTCCTGGATTCAAAGAAAGTTCGTTTACTTTTCTTAGAACTATCGCCTGATCGGCTGCTTGCTGAGCATCCTTGGCAAAAGTTACATTCCACCCTGTATCCATAGTAGCATAAACATCATCATGTCCGCAATGTACGTTTAGGGCATGACGGGTTAAAGCCCTTGCTCCAACTTCAAGCACCATAGTGCTTAGTTTTCCCGGAGCGTGATAATATTGTTCTAATCCATATAAAATTCCCTGTCCGGAAGTAAAGTTTACCGTTCTTTTACCGGTAACTGAAATGGCAATTGCTCCACCCTGTGCGGCATGTTCACCTTCTGTTTCGATGGCTAGTAATGGCTTACCAAATGCGTTTAATTCTCCCTTAGCATAAGCTAACTGGAAATTTTCACCCATTTCTGTAGAGGGAGTGATGGGATAGAATACACCTGCTTCAGAAATTAATGCTTCTGTTTGTGCTACTAATTGATTACCATTAGTGGTTACTCTTTTACCGGGGTATTTAACTTTTTTGATTTTTTCCATTTTTATGATGACTTTATTAATACTTGCATTACCTATATATTATAGCGAGTAAACAAATTTCATAAAAATGTTTTGTTTAAGATATGCTAAATATCATGTTTTGGTTTAATCAAAAGAATTCCTTGAGGCTTTCCCTCGGGGTTTCCACTTATACCTCTCCTTGAGGAGATTAAAACTGTTTTTTTCAGTTTTGGGCGAGGCGTAATAAATAAATTACGGTTTTTGTGCCTTTAGGTCAAAATAAATCGAGCCTAATATCCCTACGGCTCTGCCTCGGGGATAGTTTGTTTTAAGTAATTTTTATTAGGATATTTTGCTCAGGAGCATAAAGTTACTATACTTCCGCAAAGCCAGTCACTTTGAATCCATCCTTCAACGGATTTACCATTGTTTAACCAACGAACTTTAACCCAATTAGCATCTTCAGTAGCACTTCTTAAAGTGAGTTTTGTTTCGGTTTTGATTGTTGCAACATGTTCTGAATTTTCATCGGGTTCGGCATACAAGTAGAGTTCTTCATTGCCGTAATTTCTGGTATCAACTGCTAGTATTGAACCATGAATGTATCCATCTATATCTTCAAAAGTTTCGTCCTCATTATCAACTCCCCAGACATTACCAACTAAAAACCAGCCATCAGCAACTCCTTTCAGCACCACCTGATGATCACAGTCTTTTGATAATTGAAGCGTGATATCTCCTTTCGGTTCTGTTCTTACATTGGTTGGTTCCGAACCCGGATCATCAATATATGCATTTATGGTATGTTGAAACTCTACTTTGTATTTCGGAATATATTCTTCGTCTATTTCTTCCAAAGGTTTAATATTCTCAGTTTTTGGAGATGATACACTTACCAATGTGTCTTTACTTGGCTCGTTAAGTACAATTGGATCTGGAGAATTGTTGTCGGAACCACATGAAAATAAAAAAATGAAAATAGAAAAGATGAGTAATGGTTTCATAATTATTATGATTAGGATTTAATAATTAAAGATAATAATAATTGTAATTCAATTCTTAATTTGCTTGATAATATTTCCCTTGCCAAAGATCTTTTTCTATCAGTTTCTTATCAATTTTATCAACAACTTCAAAGTTTTTTAAGCCATTCCATTGGGGTGCTAAAAGCAAGTGTGGTGGCGATTCGCTAATGAATCGTTCAATAATAATATCAGGTCGTAATAAGGCAACAAAATCGGTAATTAAATCAATGTATTCATCAGCATTAAACAAGCTAAACATTTCAGGATTGGTTTTTAATTGAATAGCCATTATCGTATGTTTTACTACTTGGAGTTGATGCAATTTAAGTGTTGCAATGGGTAGCTTTGAAATTTTTTTGGCATGTTCCAAAATATCCTCTTTACTTTCTCCGGGCAAACCTAAAATCATGTGTCCACCCAAATGCAATCCTTTATCTTTTGCTAATTCATAAGCAGCAATGGTTTCTTCAAAAGTGTGACAACGGTTAACTAGTTCAAGCGTCCGGTTCATTGTGCTCTCTATTCCAAATTCTAATGCGATGTAGTTATTTTTAGCTAAATCAGATAAAAAATCAACTAGTTCTTCGTTAATACAATCAGGTCGGGTTCCTATTACCAACCCAATTACTTTTGGGTGATTGACTGCTTCAAGATATAATTCCTTAACCAGGTTGATGTCAGCATAAGTATTGGTATAAGCCTGAAAATAGGCCAGGTATTTTTGTGCCTTGTATTTTGCTGAAAAGAATGCAATGCCTTCATCTAACTGTTGAGTTATTGTTTTACTAGGCTTACAATAATAAGGGTTAAAAGTATTATTATTGCAATAGGTGCATCCTCCTAATCCTTTGGTTCCGTCACGATTCGGACAGGTAAAACCGGTATCTAAAGAAATCTTCTGAACACGTTCAGAAAACTTGTTTTTAATAAAAGAGGTGTAGTCGTTATATCGCTTGTTATTTTCAAATTTCATCAGGCGAAATTACTGTTTTTACTTCCTTTTTGTTAATCGAATTAACAAAAGGATAGAACCGTGGAACGTATTCTTACTGAAAAAATTAAAAACAGTTATTTATATAACTCCAAATCAGTAGTTGCTGTAATTTTAGTGTCACTGCTTTTATCCCATATAACGACTTCGAGTTTGGTTGGATTTATAATGTCTGAACCTGAGTAAATGACATTTGGAGCAATTTGTTTATTTAATTCAGCCATATCGTATCCGCTATCTCCAACCAAATCTTCTTCATTCACAATTACATTGCCTTCCGCATCTGTAGATTTAATACTTAATCCGATGTTGGCTTTTCCGTTTTCTTCTTTAAAACCTTTCAAGCCTTCAAAAATTAAGTAAGTATTATCGTTCATTTTTACTCTATTATCAGTGATAGTTGTGTTATTATTTTCGGAGAATAGGTAGATATTATCATAAGTAACATTATTACTTACAATAGTAATTTTATCGTTGGGAACAATATCAAACTCCATTTCGGCTTTAAAAGTTCCTGTGCCTTTTTTGTCCCAAATATTAACGTAAAGTGTGTACTTATTTCCAGTCTTCATTGGATCAGCAACGGTTATATTAGCATTTAATAGCAATGGTGTAACAGTAACTCCATCTGTATATTCTGCATACATATCCTTACCATATAACACAGTATCTTGGTCTTTACCAACAACACATAATTCCATTCCCGGGAATACAGCTTCACCTTCTTTTACAAATCCTGTAATTTTGTTGAAATTCACATAAAAAGTTTGTCCGTATATAAATGTGGATGAATTAATTTCTTTGTCATCAATGCTCAGGTAAACATTTTCTGAAGAGAGCCCATCACCTTGAGTGGACAGGCCTGATGAAAAATTTTTATTAATCGATTTATTAAACTCGCATGATTGTAGTGTGAATAGAGTTATGGTAGCTATAAGTAGTTTACTTTTCATAATTTTTTATTTTTTAATTATTAGTACTAATATGCGAATATAATTCATGTACTTTATTTGTGCAATAAAAATAAAGTATTGTCTATAATATTTCATTGTACTATATTCTCACTCCCATGATACAGATATCGTCTAATTGGTCTAATTCACCCATCCAGTCAACTATTGTTTGATTTAATGCAGAGCGTTGATTTTCCATTTTTTTATCTTGAAGAGATAAAAGTAATTTCTTAAATGGTTTGTACATGAATTTTTTGCCTTTAGGTCCTCCAAACTGATCGGCATAACCATCAGAAAATAAATATACTGTATCTTTTTTATGTAAGGGTAAAGTGTGAGTTTGATAACTTTTTTTATTATCCCCATCACCAATAGCCATTTTGTTAGGTTTTATTTCATAGAAAACGGTATCTTCTTTTTCCATTATAGTTTCTAAGTCCTCTAAACTTTTTTGTTGTTTTTTTAATATGTACAAGGAATTATTAGCTCCTGAATATTCTAATATATTCTTTTCTTTATCAATGCAACAGATAGAAATATCCATCCCATCTCTAATAGATAATTCCTCGTGCATTTGCATACCTAGTACTTTATTTACTTGTTTATTCAATTCATCTAAAATGGCTCCGGTCTTTTCAATTTTTAAATCTTCTACTATTTTATTTAATGAATTGTAACCAATAATACTCATAAATGCTCCAGGAACACCATGTCCTGTACAATCAACCACAGAAAAATAAATTTTATTACCTACTTCTTTCAACCAATAAAAGTCTCCAGAAACAATGTCTTTGGGTTTGTAGTAGATAAAGGATTCAAAATTATTTTGAAGAATTGATACGGGTGGTAAAATTGCATTCTGGATTTTTTTAGCGTAATTTATGCTGTCTGTAATGTCTTTGTTTTTTTCTTCAATAATTGTTTTTTGGTTGTTTAAAATTTTATTGGTTTTTTTCTTTTGGTTTAAACTGTAAGCTACATAAACAACTATAATTAATGCTAATCCTAAGCCTAACATTAGCATATGTTGTTGTGTAGATTTTTTTTCTATTTCAGCTTTATCTAAAGCTTGTTCTGTTTTTAATAAATTGTTTTCTGTTTCCTTTTTCTCAGTTTCATACTTGGTAGCCATTTCAGCTATTGCTTCTGCATTTTCTTGATTGTATAAGGTATCTTTCCAATTGACATAAAGTTGAAGATATTCTAATGCTTTATCCTTATTGCCCATTTGTTGGTAGGTTTCTGCTAAACCAGAATATGCTAACATTATATTTTTTGTTGAATTTAGCTCTTGCGCTAATTCTAATGATTTTAAATTATATGTTATTGCTTTGTCATTTAGTTTCATTTTAATATATAAATCAGCCATATTTAAATAAGCGGTTTCTAATCCTGCTTTATCATTCAACTTTAACTTTATTGCTATTGCTAATTGGTGAGATTTTAGAGCTTCCTCATATTTTTTTATATTTTTAAGTCCAACAGCTCTATTACCATAAAGAATACTCATGCTTTCAAGATCATTTAATGGTTTAAAAATATTCATCGCCTTCTCATAATATTTCATTCCTTTATCGTAATCGGAGCTAAAGAAATAATTAGCAGCGATAGTACTATAACCATCTGCAGCGGATATTAAATCTCCTTGCAATTCATCTAACTTAATGGCTTGTTCCAAATAATAGTTCGCTCTTTCTTGATTACTTTTGCGATCATATAAACTACTAAGATTATATAAAGCATTAGACATTCTATTCGTATCCTGAACTGATTCTGCAGTTTTAAGAGCCATTAATAAATATTTCATTGATTTTTCATAATTAGCTAACAAAAGATAAGCTATACCCACGTTGTTTGCACTTTCTGAAATTCTATTTTTGATGCGTTTATCATCACCGCTAACAGCTTTTGCTTTTTTTAATGCTAGTGTAGCATATTGGAGTGCTTTTTTATAATCTGTAGGATATTGTTCATTAAACAATTGGTTGAGTAAATCAATTTTTTTGATTTCATCTTGCTCTTTAGCTAGCAACTCTTGTAAACTGTCAAGTGCCGTTGTTTGGGCTATAATTTGAGTTTGACCTACAAGTAAAGTTATCAAAACAAAGAGGAAAATAGTTTTTAAACCCATAATAAGATAAAGATATAATTTTTTTTACTCATTTTTAACTATATTTGGTCGTAAACTAAAAAAATAAATTTAAATGGCTGTAGAAAAAGAAATTAAACTTAAATCTAAAGTAAAAACAACTGAAAAAATTAACCCTGAGATTGACAATTTACTAATGGAGATGTCTAAACTATCATTAGGAAAAATGACTACAGGAGAAATGAAGATTAAGGTTGAAAAAGTAAATAACGTGATAACAAAAGATGAATTTATTATTACTAGTGTATTGGATGAACAACAAAAGGTGTTAGCAAATAAAGTCAATGAGTATGCGCATGCTACCCTTAAAGGCGTTGCGGATGGAAAAATAAAAGATCAGTTTGAAACGGTCTTAAAAATAGATTAAATTCCTTTTATCTTATATTGAAGTTACTCTCAATAAAATAGTTGATAATATTATCAACTAGTTTAGTTAGCTTGTAGTTTTTTAATACTTTGCTCTAATTCTGCTTTTCGTTCTTCACCCAATTCCATATCAATATCCTTAAATTTAAAGAAGATGGTTTCCAGTTCATTTTCGGTAAACAGATTTTCCGCCAACACAAATAATTCTTCGTTTTCTGCTGCAATATGATCCAATAAATCGTTGATGTATTGTTTTAATACTTTGTGTGATTTGCTGTAGTTTTTTTCAATAATCGCCTCTTTAATCTCAGCAGCATAAGCTCTAAAATCCTCATGATGTTCATTAAATTCATCAATTATTTCCTGTAAAATAAAATCGGGATGTTCGTTAATTTCAGGAAATAGAACTTGTTCTTCTTTATGATGATGGTAACCATCAGCATATTCTCTAAAGAACACAATTAAATTATTAACCAATTCGGTGTAGGCTTGGGTATCTTTTTCCCAAAGGTTTTCGCAATTGGCAATAATGTCTTCTGCTTTAACGATGATATTATGTTCATCATACATTACTTTTATTGGATTGTTCATTTTTATAGTTTTTAGAGATGAGTAAAGGGAGAGAATTATGTTATTTATTATTTTTATTTTTTTAATTAATATGTTTTATGCGTTTATAAGTCCTCATTTGGAGGATTTAGGAGGCTAAAACTTCTATTCAAATATACCCCAATCATTTCTTTTCGATATTTTCGGGAGTACATATCATTATCTACCGACCTCGGTTGCTTTGTAGCTTTTTTTATTAGTGTGGCTTTATCATCGTCTAAACTTCCTTCAACAACTATAGGTTTTGGGTCAACTCCCGATAAGGCAATTTTTAGTTTTCCTTTACTATCAACAGCTACAGCAGTTGTTAATGAAGTAAATTCCAGGCTTTCACGTTCTCGTAATTTATAAAAACTGGTTTTAAATCCTCTGTTTAAGGGCAATAAAACTGCGGTGAGAATGGCAGTCTCAGTTAAATTTCTTGGTTTGATGCCATCACCGGTATAAATGTCTTCCAATTTTATTTTCTTAGTTCCATTCACATCTGAAATTTCTACTTCTGCATCCATGGCGATTAATGCTGGTGCTGTATCCGAAACCAATTCAGAATAACATGCATTTTTACCACCTGAAGCAATGCAAATATCGCCATCACATTTTAAACAATACCCGATGGATTCTCTCCACCATTCGGATTGATTGTAAAAAAGGCAACGGTTTTCGCACAAAACATTGCCTCCAATGGTCGCTGTTTTCCTGATTAACGGAGAGCCAACTGACAACGCTGCTTCAATTAACATTGGAAATTCGGATGCAATATCGTTATTAAATTTTAAATCTTCCAGTATTTCTAAAGTACCTATTCTTAAATAATCGCCATCCTTAGTAATGCCTTTCAGTTCTTTAATCTTGGTGATATCAATCAAACAGGGAGAAGTTTCATTTCCCTGATAACGGTTTACCATTACATCTGTTCCTCCAGCTAAGTATTTGAAAGATTCTAAATTAGCTTTCGCAAAGTCTATTGCCTCGTTTACTGATGTTGGAATTAAATATGTTTTTTCAGTTATCATAATCTTCTTTTTTTACTCCTCCCTTGAGGGAGGTTGGGAGGGTGAATTTTCGTATTTATCACCCCTCTTAATCTCCCCTCAAGGGGAGAAATCTTAATTAATAACCATTTCTTTTTTCACTTTCAACTGCTTTAGTACCTCTTCTGAATTAATCGGTAAAGAAGTAACCCGAACACCAACTGCATCATAAATGGCATTGGCAATGGCCGGTATTACCGGATGAATTGCTCCTTCTCCACATTCTTTTGCTCCAAATGGACCTTCAGGATCAATAGTTTCTATGATGTTCGTATGAATTGGCGGAGTATCTATGCTAGTCGGAATTTTGTAGTCCACTAAATTTCCATTGACTAATAAACCGTCTCTGAATTTCATTTGTTCGCTAATGGCCTGACCTAATCCCATGTGCCAAGAACCTTCCAGCTGTCCTTCAACAGCCAATGGATTAATGGCTTTTCCTGCATCATGTGCTCCCCAAATGTCAACCACTTTAACATGACCTGTTTCCTGATCTACTTTTACTTCTGTAATTACTGCTCCAAAACTGTAAGAAGGACTCAATCCTGCACCGGCTCCTTTAAAGTCACCTCCTAATTTTGGTGAATTATATGCCCCGGTCGAATTTAATGCCCCAACTTTTCTGGTCGCATTTTCAATAGCTTCTTCCCAGCTCAGATCAACTTTTTTGTCGTTGGTAAACACTCTTTCGTTTTGGAAATTCAATTCAGATTTATCTACTTCATTTATCTTGGCAACAGCTTCCATTATTTGTTCTTTCAGCTTTTCGGCAGCTTGTTTTGCTGCATTTCCGGCCATAAAGGTTACTCGGCTGGAGTAGCTTCCTAAGTCAATGGGAGTAAGGGTAGTATCAGCTGCTACTACAAAAATATTGTCTAAGCTTAAACCTAAAACTTCTGCAACAATCATAGCCAACATGGTGTCACTTCCCTGTCCAATGTCGCTTGCCCCAGAAGTGACTAATACCCTTCCGTCCAAATCAACTTTTAAGTGAACCACCGATTGTGGATATTGGTTCCAGTGGATGGGTAAAGCACTTCCACTAATAAAGAAACCGCAGGCAACACCAACTCCATGCCCTTCCGGTAATTTGCCGAATTTACTTTTCCAATCAGATAGTTCCATCACTTTTTTTAGCGATTCGGTACTCCCGTTGGATGTAATTCGGTATTGTCCTACAGTCATTGAATTCTTATCTAAAAAGTTTTTCAATCGCAATTCGCAAGGATCCATTTTAATTTCTGCTGCTAAACGGTCAATAATGGTTTCTACGGCATAACGAGAATTCACAGCTCCGTGCCCCCTCATTGCTCCACATTGTGGTTTGTTGGTGTAAACTCGTCTGGTTCTGAAGCCAAAATTATCGAGCTTATAGGGAGCCTGTAACAAAACGCCATTGTAATAAGTGGTTACCACTCCAAAACTTCCGTAGGCACCTCCGTCAATGATGATATCGGCATCCAACGCTTCAAATTTTCCATCACTGCTTACTCCCATTTCCACACTCATGGTAGTTGGGTGGCGACCGTGGTTATTTAAAAATACTTCTTCACGGTTAAAGCGTACTTTAACAGGTTGCCCCAAAATTCTTGACAAGTGAGCAACAATCATTTCATGAGGAAAGGGGTCGGATTTACCGCCAAATCCTCCACCAACGTTAGGCTTTATCACTCTAACCTTGTTCATCGGAATTTCCATTACTTTAGCGAGGTAACGGTGCAAGTAATGAGGAACTTGAGTTGCCGTAATGATTGTTAAGCCATTTTCATCCCACCAAGCCGTTGCAGCATGAGGTTCTGTAAATCCATGATTGATTCCCTGAAAATCAAAATCCACTTTTACTTTATGTGCTGCTTTGGCTAAGCCTTCTTGTTGATCGCCAAAACGCAATTCAGCTTTTTTGTGAATGTTGTTATTGAATTTGCAATGGTCGTGTATCTGTTCATCTTTACCAACATCTTCACATGCTTCTTTCATGTCGAAAAAAGGACGAATGGGTGTGTAATCGATTTCGATAAGTTCACAAGCTTCTTTTGCAATTTCTACCGTGTCGGCAGCTACAGCAACTACAATTTCTCCAATGTATCTAACTTTGTCAATTGCCATTGCTCTTTCGTCTTGTGAAATGGGCAACACGCCAAATTTAACGGGTAATTCTTTTCCTGTAATTATTGCTCTTACGCCCGGTAAAGCTTCTGCTTTTGCAGTATTAATGTTGTTGATTTTTGCATGTGCATGCGTACTCCTAACAAACTTACAATGTAAGGTGTTTTTAACTTTAATGTCATCTGCATAATCAGCAGAACCTTGTGCTTTTTTTCTTGCTTCGATGTAAGGTCTTCCATGTCCAACCATGTTAAAAGCCCCTCCTTGCTTCCTCGAAGGGAAGGAATTAGTGTCTTTTTCTCCTCCTTCGGGAGGGTTGGAGTGAGCTACATAAGCTTCTACCGCTTCAATAATCTTAACATAGCCTGTACAACGGCATAAATTTCCAGATAATGCTTCTCTGATTTCTTTGGTTGTTGGTTTGGGATTGGTTTCTAAAAAGTCTAGTGCAGTCATGATCATTCCCGGAGTGCAATAACCACATTGTATGGCACCTTTTTCTACAAATTTTTCCTGTAAGAGGTGCAATTTATTCATATCAGCGATACCTTCAATGGTAGTGATAACACTTCCATCCACACGCATGGCAGGTGTGATGCAACTTTGTACGGCTTTACCATCTACAAAAACGGTACAGGCACCACAACTTGCCTGTTCGCATCCTATTTTTGTTCCGGTTAACTGTATTTTCTCCCTCAGCACTTTGGCTAATGTATCGTGCGGTTCAACGATTACCTTGTACTCTTTTTTGTTAACTGTTAATTTTATGATGTTCATTTCACTTTGTTTATTTATCCTTAATCTTTTTCCCAGAAAAAATGTGAATTAACTACTATGCATTGCTGTCTGAGCAAAAAGAAATAATCTTTAATGTAGTTATAACTGTGTCATTAATCCTACTTAATTGTAGTTAACAAGAATTTGATCGTTTAAAATTGTGTCAGTTTGAGTGTCTTGCAGTATTGCGAGATGTATCGAAAACGAACAATTTTACATCAAAATGTATTCTCAATACAATCACACTTAAGTGTGATTACTCGAATTGACATTTTTTACAGCTTGCCTTATATCAAACTCAAGTGTAATAATTTTGGCTGAAACCTAATAGTGGAATCAGTTGCTGTAAAGTTGATGAAATAAGGATAAAAATAATATGATATTTGTCACATTTTAGGGAGATAAATTATTGTATTAATAATCCTTTATTCTTCTCACTAAAACACGAATTAACGGGAAGGTAACCATTACTATTCCGATAAAAATTCCGAAACCGGCACTTAAAAATACATACATAACCGGCAGTAAATGGTTTTGCATATCGCCAAATACTTTGGGTTCGTTGGTAAAATACAACCACACACTTTTTTCTACTCCTCCTAATAATAAACAAACCCAAAATATGCCCAACGAAATATTGAAAATCCAGAATCCGATTTTGGTTAATTTCAAATAGCGGTATAAATGAGTTTTGTCTTCGCGGTTAACAATAAAATAGGCAGAAGCCAGTAAAATGGTAGTGTTTATCCCAATGGTTGTTCCCATAGAATGGGCAACAGTAATGTGTGTACCGTGGGTAAATAAGTTAATATAAGGGATAGAAATTAATAGGGCTAAAAATAAATTGAGAAATACCCAGAAATCTGTTGCCATTAAAAAATTGTAGGATTCTTGATGCTGATCTATTTTCTTTTTGGTTAGGGATTTTTTCCAGGTTAAAATGATGTTGATTAAGATGATCCATTCGGTCATACTTACTGCATAAGCCAAATGTCGAACCCAGGGTTGAGTAGGAATAATATAAGTATGATGAGCCCAACCTAGCATTAAATTGACCAACCCTAAAAAGTAAAAGAAAAAGGCTTTTTTACCTTTTGATACATCTTCATCATTTTTAATTCTCGACATGAGAAAAATGGCAGTTCCATAAACTAGCATATTCCATGAACCAACAAAAGAGCCATACGATTTCCACTGAACGGTAATGTCTCTTACAAAATTTTCGCGGAAGTAGGGTATGAGCCAAAAATGTGCTTCCGAAAAATGGTAGATCATAAAAACGATTCCAGTTCCCCACATCCAAAGATAAACAGGCCAACCCTGAACTTGCTTAACAGTTGTTTTAAAATAATTGATTCCAAAAAATACCCAGCCAATGAGTATCGGGATAGAGATGACCGGAGCATAAGTCAGGTATTCTCTGCCCCCCATATTTCCCGAAATTAGTGAAATGTAAATGGCAATAATGCAAAGAGTAAAAATAATAAGATGAGCACCAGCTAGTTTTTTCGAAAATAATTTGAGGTTTAAAACATGGGTCAGGTAATAATAAATGCCACCGGTTGCACACAGTATTATCCAGCCAATTACTGTGCTTACATGGAAAGGTCGCATTTTATTAAAAGCGATAACTTCTTTTAAAAAGTCAAGTTTTACGTATTGAATTCCGGTTAATGTGCCGAAAAAAGCACCAAGAACTAATGCCAGTAAAGAAAGTGTGATAAAAATTTTGGCAATGTTCCTCATGGCAATTTTTATTGATTTTTATATTTTACTTCCACCCATCCGGTTGGTTCTTTCACTGCGTCAAAAATAGGATAGTAGCCACATTGATCAACTTCGGTTAAGAATTGAACTAATGCTTCCTGTTCCTGTTCTGTAAAATTAAATTTAGGCATGGATTTTATACCACTGTTCAGAAAAGCTTTAGCATAAAGAGGCCCTTTGTTTTTGTTGGAAATAATGTTGGTAAGGTCGGGGCCTAAATAACCACCTAGTCCAAACAACTGGTGGCATGCTGTACAATTATTCTGCTGGAATAATTGTTCTCCTTCAATTGCAAGAGCTGACATTTTTGGAGTTTTATTGGAAGTGCCCTGAGTATATACGAAGGTGTTATATATAGCAAAAAACAAAACAAGAGTAAACATTACCCATCGGTTTCTATTTCTATGGTGCTTATGAGGCATACTGCAAAAATAGAAAAATTATAGTCCTGCTCCTATACTTTTTCCACCATCTACGTAAATGGTCTGACCTGTAATAAATTGAGTTTGTTCATCGCAAAGAAAAGCAACTGCATTGGCAATATCTTCTGGTTTCCCCATGGTTTTAGTAGGTTGTGCTTGAATTAATTTTTGCTGAACATTTTCAGGTAATTTTTGAGTTAAAGGAGTGTCAATCAAACCTGGTGCAATGGCGTTAACTAAAACACCATATTTTCCAAGTTCTAGTGCTAAAACTCTTGTCAATCCTACAACTCCGGCTTTTGAAGCTGAGTAATTGGATTGTCCTCTATTGCCCAACCATGCTCGAGAAGCGATGTTCACAATACGTCCTCTTTTTTGCTCTCGCATTAAAGTTCCTGCTACTTTACACATTAACCATGTTCCTTTCAGGTTAATATCAATAACCTTATCAAAATCCTCTAAAGGCATTTTCCAAATCACATTGTCGCGAATGATACCTGCGTTGTTTACAATAACATCAACTCCACCAAAATCTTTGGTAACTTGACTAAATAATGCCTCAACATCATTTTGATTGCTGATGTCGCAAGAAATGAATTTTGCAGCGTTGCCAAATTCTTTTGCTAAAGCTTCTCCATTTACTTTATCTACATCAACTAAAATTGTTGTGTAATTTTCATTTACCATACGTTGGGCAATGGCTTTGCCAATTCCTTTTGCTGCTCCTGTAATTATTGCTACTCTTTTATCCATTTTTTATCTCTATTAATTTTGCTAAGATACTAATTGCTATTTCTTCCGGGCTTTCTGCATTGATAGAAATGCCCATTGGCATGTCAACATTATCTATTTCTGTTTGTGTTGCTATTTTCCCTTCCAAAAACATTTTTTTTGTTAATTCTATTTTACGTTGACTCCCAATCATTCCCATATACGCATGAGGTTTTTTGATACAATACGCCAAAATATCCCTATCGTGCGAATGTTCATAGGTCATAATAACTGTGTACGTGTTTTCATCAAAGGGTAGGGTAGGAAGTACTTTTTTGTAATCCAGATTCAATTTGTTTATTCCTTCAATTTTTAAATCATCGATGTATTCTTTACGGTCGTCAATAACATAAATATCGAAATCCATGCCGACTGCAAATTTTGCTAGAGCTGTACCTGTGTGCCCTGCTCCAAAAATATAAAGTTTGTTCATTTTTTTTATAGGTTCAATGTAAATTTCAACACTGCCTCCGCAACACATATTATGTTGGTGCAGCAAGTCGTGTTTGTAGAGTTGAGCTTTATCTTTTTTAATTTGTTGAAGTGCATTTTCAATCACTTTTTTTTCGAGATTACCACCACCTATGGTTCCGAATATACTTCCATTTTCCAACACAATCATTTTGGCTCCTACTTTTCGAGGTGTAGAGCCTTTTGTTTGAACAATAATGCACAAAGCCGCCTTAAGTTTCAACTTTCTGGTTTCTTCTATTTTCCTATTCCAACTCATTCAAGACTTTTTGGTAATCTTCCGGAGTATTGATATTCATTAAAATGCTTTCATTTTCTACTCCCACATTTTTACGATCAAACTGATTGATGATATCATGCAATGTAGAATCGGATTCAAAATTATTAATAATTTGTGCTGCAATTACCTTATGAATTAAAATTGGATGTCCGCCTTTTCCTTGAAATGTAGGAACAGTTACTCCATTTTCACATTTATATTGAGCTAAGGTCTCCAAAATGCTTTCATCAATAAAAGGATTATCAATGTTTTGGATATAAATAAAGTCAGCATCAACTATTTTTTGAAGTCCTAATTTTAAGGAATAGAGTCGTCCTTTTTCCACTTCAATATTTTCTACAACAATAGCCTTATCTTTAATAGATTGAAACATGTTTTCCCATTGTTTAATGCAGAACTTTTGATTGATGACAACGATTATATTATGGATGCCAAAATTTTGATAAGTTTCAATAATTTTTTCAAGAAATGTAGTGTCGTTAATCTTTAGCCAGGGTTTCGGAAATTTCATTCGACTGGCATTTCCACCAGCTAAAATAACTACTGAAAATCTTGAGTGACCATTCGAACTTTCTTTTATCATCTTTTGTTAAGATTTCAGTGCTCTGTCCATAGCTCTTTTATCGTCTTTAGATTTTAAATCTTGACGTTTATCGTGTAGTTTTTTACCTTTAGCTAAAGCAATGTCCAATTTTGCATATCCTTTTCCATTGATAAATAGACTGATAGGAATAATGGTCAATCCAACATCTTTTTTCTTTTTAACCAGCTTATCGATTTCATTACGATTCAACAATAATTTTCTATCTCTTCGAGGCTCGTGATTGTTGTACGAACCTTGTTCGTATTCGGCAACGTACATGTTTTTAATAAAGATTTCATTATTATTAACATAACAATAAGCTTCAACAATACTTGCTTTTCCGGCACGGATTGATTTGATTTCTGTTCCGGTCAATTGAATTCCGGCTGTAAATTTTTCCAGAAATTCATACTCGAACTTAGCTTTTTTATTTTTTATGTTGACTTTATTGGACACCTTGCAAAAGTAGGAAAATTAGTCTTTCTAACTTTATACATTATTAACCTAAACCAACATCTAAAATCATCATTAACAAAAAACCGCCAATAAAACCTAAAACGGCAATGTCGGTGTATTTGTCTTGTTGAGTTTCAGGAATAACTTCTTCAACAACAACATATATCATTGCTCCAGCTGCAAATGCTAAGGCATAAGGTAACATGGGTTGAAAAGATGCTACTGCCCATGCTCCAAATACAGCAGCAAGGGGTTCAACAATTGCAGATAATTGGCCATAATGAAAACTTTTCCATCTTGATAGTCCTTGTCTTCTTAATGGCATGGAAACAGCAATTCCTTCGGGAAAATTTTGAATACCTATGCCAATTGCCAAGGCGATTGCTCCGCCAAGAGTAGCTCCTGTATATCCTGCTGCTACACCACCAAATAAAACACCAATAGCCAATCCTTCAGGTATGTTATGTAGTGTAATTGCTAATACCAATAGGGTAGAACGGTGCCAGTTAGTTTTTACTCCTTCCTTTTCGGATTCTTTAAAATTAATATGAAGGTGAGGCATTACTTTATCTAAGCTAAACAGAAAAAGAGCTCCTCCTAAAAATCCAATTGCTGTTGGTATTACTTTAATAAATCCTTCTCCTGCACTCATATCTAAAGCAGGAGCCAATAACGACCAAAAACTAGCTGCTACCATAACTCCACCTGTAAATCCTAACATACCATCAAAAAATGCCCGATTCATTTCTTTAAAGAAAAATACAAATGATGCACCTAATGCAGTTGCCCCCCATGTGAATAATGTTGCAATTAACGCTTGAATTACAGGATTTTCTAATCCTTTAAAAAATTGTATAAGTTCTTCTAACATTTTATATTTTCTTTATTAAAAGGTTTTTTGCAGCCTGATTAGAAATGTTTATCAGTTTATTTTTATTGATTGTAATACACATCGATTTATCAAATTCAACAATATTATTAGAGATGATTTCTGTTCCTAGCACCAAATCAACGCTTTCTAAGTAATTTAAATAGTTCTTAGAATGTTCTTTTACACCTACAACTATTCCCCTTTCGTTTGTTTTTGAATCGGCTAAAGTTTCGTCTTTATGCTGGTATATATTGCCATTTTTGTCGGGTA
>CAYRAD010000004.1:12828-23735 GCA_964422135.1 uncultured Vicingus sp. | reverse complement strand
TTTGTAAACAGTGAGCTCTTACCTCACCTTTTCACCCTTACCACGCCTTAGGCGTGGCGGTTTATTTTCTGTTGCACTTGCTGTTATTTTACTATTTCTAATAAAACACCCCGGCTTTCACCGGGTCGGATTCTCTGTGCTGTCCGGACTTTCCTCCCCCGATTGCTCGGAGGCGATAGAACGATTTGCAAAACAAAATTATAGCTTTTGGATGAAAATCTACTATTTTTTAATGATTACTTCAGTAGCACCTCTACCATAAATCCTGAAATCGGCATCATTAACTATTATCTTATCAATGGATGCTAAATAATTTTGTAATTCCATTTTTAAAACACCTGTACCAACTCCATGGATAAAAATTAGTTTTTTAATCTTTTTTTCCAATGCAGCATTTAAACATTTTTTTGCATGTTGCATTTGAGTATATAATTTTTGCCAGTCCTCTAATTTGCCGGGAAATTCAACTAATTCTTCCAAATGCAAATCAACTTCAATAATGCCTTCAAACTTGTATTTACTACTTTCCATGTATTTACTTAACACAGAAGAAGTCTCAGGTACTTTGAATTTTGGATTAATTTTATTAGCTATTATTTGGTCGTCTATCTTGTATTTGTGTGTATTATCATTATTTACGATTAGTACTTCATTCACAGCAACATTATAATCAAACCCATCTTTACAGGTTACAATTAAACGTTGTCCGGAAAGAATTGATTTTATCTTTCCTTCAAGGTTTTCATTAATAAATTTTACTTTATCGCCAATCTTTATTCCCATAATTTGTGTAAAAATAAGGTTTGAAAATATAAATCAAATAATTAGAATACTAATATTGGAATAATTTTTAAATCGATTTACCGGAGCATATTACAACATAATTTGTATATTTAGCATTAAGAATTATTTTACTTAACTAAAAACCAATCTAATTATGAAAAATATTTACCTTCTCGCAATAGCTTTAATGACAATGTTTGAAGTAGCTGCACAGTGTAATGGCAGGTATCAAAACGATATCTTTAGTAACGTTGATGTAACAACTGTACAATATGGAAGCAATACTAATCTTGTAGGAAATCCGGTAAATTTAATGATGGATATCTACACCCCGCAAGGAGATGTTGAGACAAACAGACCGGTGGTTATTTTAGCACATGGTGGCTCATTTGTTGGAGGTTCAAAAAATGATGCTGATGTAGTTTATTTTGCTACTGAATTAGCCAAGAAAGGATACGTCTGTGCTTCAATTGATTATAGACTATCAACAAACCCATTTGATTTAATTGTTGAAGAAACTACTGTTAAAATAGTTTTTAATGCTATACAAGATGGAAAAGCAGCTATACGTTACTTTAAACAAGATGCTGCAACTACTGATATTTATAAAATAAATCCTGAACAAATATTTTTTGGTGGTTCTTCTGCTGGTGGAATTTTGGCTATTAATTTAACTTATGTTGATACCATTACAGATTTGAAACCGACATGGCAAACATGGCTTACACAAGTTGGTGGTTTAGAAGGAAATAGTGGTAATCCCGGCTATTGTTCCAGAACAAATGGAACATTCGGTTTTGCAGGTGGAATTGCTGATACAGCTTATATTGATCCAGATGATGTCCCTTGGTATGGTTGTCATGCTACAGGTGATCAAACTGTATTATATGATTGTGGATTTCCGCTAAGTGGAAGTACTCCTGTTACTCTTTGTGGGAGCAATGTAATAAACACTCGAATGAATAACATTGCCACCTATCATCATTTTGATTCTTATGGCGGATCTAATCATCCTCCTTATAATGGTTCATCTGCAATTATGCAGGAAAATAAGGACAGTCTTGCTATATTCCTTTATAATATTTTAGACTGTAACCCAAATAATTATCAAAAACCGAATCAGAAAAATTGTATTAATACTGGGCAAACCGTTAATATAAAAGACTTAAGTGCTACTAATATGAATATTAATGTATATCCTAACCCATTTAATGATGAATTAACAATTGACCTGAATGATGGACTTACTAACAACACTTTAATTTCAATATATAATTCTATTGGACAAGTTGTTGCAGAAAAAAAAGCTACAAATCACCTGAACAAAATAAGTTTAGCACAACTTCCAAAAGGGGTATATTTTGTAAAGGTATCTTCTGTTAATGATAGCTATACTCAATTAGTAGTGAAAAATTAATTTAAGAGGGTTATTTCTTAGAAATAACCCTCTTAATTTTATAGGTATGATTATCTTAAGGAAATGTAATTCCCCGATAATTACCAATTGGTACTGTCTTCAAATTCGAGCCAAAATTTAAATTGATAGCTTTAATAAATTCATTAGCAATCATGGCATACCCTCTTGTATTTGGATGAAGACCATCTAAAGAAAATGCACCCCCTTCAATGTATTTAACATTTAAGTCGATTCCATCAAAAGTCATCCCTGAACTAAAGGAATTCATGAA
Source organism: uncultured Vicingus sp. (assembly GCA_964422135.1). GTDB lineage: Bacteria > Bacteroidota > Bacteroidia > Flavobacteriales_E > Vicingaceae. The sequence continues at coordinate 21,264 of CAYRAD010000004.1, read as the reverse complement.
AGCATACATATCTAACACAGCAAATCCATGACTTGAGGCTGAGGCTAAAATTTCACTATTAATATTATCTATATAAGTTCTTACAATTGCTGCTTCATCTTTATCCAATACTTGTTCATGAGGCAAAGGATTCTCTTGGGTATAACCAATTCCGTCACCTAACAAATCTTTCGCAGATAGAAGTATTAAATCTTCCGGAACGGCTTTTCTAATTATAGTAGTATCGGCACCTTCTTTAATCCAAAGGTCTTTACCCAATATATCTAATGTAATGGTAGTAAAAAATGGACTTTTAGTAATATCATGAACTGTTGCACATATACCTTGAGCACCCTGAGCCTGAAAAGCATCTAAAATGGTATCGTATTTTACCCTAAATTCCAATGGATCTGTTAAAAGTGATGAACCACTAACATCATCTCCTCCCTCTTTAGCCCAGCTCATTGCATCGTTAACACCTAACCAATTGGTAAAAAATGTAGCATTACTTTTTATCACATGGTCGATATATTGAATTCTATTATTTATATCTCCCCAATTTAAAAATCTTCCATAAGGATTTATAGGTTGCCCCTGAACCCCATTCCATGCCAAAGCAGCAGGTGCCGTACTTCCTAAATATACATGATAGGTTAATTCTTCAGTAGTATTATTACCCACAACATTTCTAACATTTAATCCTCCTACACCTAAATTATTGTACTTAATTGTTGTATCAGTCCAGTTTGTAAATGATGGATCATAATCTATGGCATTGGGGTCATTAGTTGTAATATCATGGTCGAAGGCTTTAATGACCTCAATTTCACCATTTCTAAATTCTAAATGCATATATCCTGAACCTGTACCTGACACAATTGGTTGAATAAAATTGCTTCCCATTTGCTTGGCAATAATGGCTGGATAAGAATTCTCCTGTTGTCCATATTCATTATGCAATCCCACATCCTGTAATCCCTGAGTATAAGAATCTCCAACAGAAATATAATTAGAAAAATTAGCTGAACCTGATGTGGTTTCTACATCATCAAATTGTGTTTTAGTACATGAAAACAATATAAAAACAACAAAAACTATTAAAGGAAACTTATTATTTTTCATTTTGGTTCTATTCATTTACTGATACTGTTTCCTCCTTTTTTGTTTTGCCTCCAAATTTAATATTAACAGCCAAACCGTAAACATTTACTTTTCTGTTAAATTTGTACTTAAAATCACCTGTTTGAATTAAATCTCCTCCATTTCTTACAAAATTACCATCCTCAAACTTATATTGAGACAAACTCACATCATCTCTGCTTGCATTTTGTCTTATATAAGAGAAATCAACAGAAATTTTATCATTAATTATATAGCCTAAACCAGCTGTATAAGCTACCTGAGTAACTCCCGGTAAATGAGGACTTATAAGATTATCTTTCATAGGAGTATTATCGTAATACAAGCCAACTCTCGCACTGTACTTATTTTTATAGGTAAAATCAAAACCAAAACGATGAGTCAACACATCTCCCCAGTCCTGTATTTGTTTTGAATCAGGAGAAGCTGCATTTTGAAAATCAAAAGCTAAGGTATCATAAGAAGACCATCCTGTCTTATTTAAATCATAGGCAAACTCCAAAGACCACTTATCCGCTACAGTATGTTTTATACTTAGACCAACTGTAAATACTGAAGGCAAGGTTAATTTTGAAACAAATGCTGTTTTTTCAGGAAATTTATCCTTTAATGAAACAGGAATATCCGTAAATTCTGCTGTACCATTACTTAAATCAACAGGCATTGATGACCGGTAATCTATACCAGTAGAAAACTTTGTATTCTTTGTTTCATCTCCAAGAGTAAGAAATTGGGAATAAATACCAATATTATAACCAACAGCATCTCCACTTCCTTCTAAATGTGCCTTTCCTTCAGATGTAGTACTTGATGCAACCGGAATCGCTTTCTCAGTAGAAAAATTTCCTCTGGCATAAACAAAGCCACCACCAACACTCAATTTCTCATGAATTTTATAGGATATCGTTGGTTGAAACATAAAGGTTCTTAATGCTATATTCTGAATTATATATCTACCTTGCCAGTCATCAGCAAAGGAAGATGCAGAACCAAATTGGTTATTTACCAGAAAGCCAAAATTCATTTTGTCATTTAACTCTCCAACATAGTAAAACTGAATAGGAGTTGCTTTTTTACTGGTTTGATCAATATTAGCAGTTTCTGGTGTTTGTAAAGAAACATGAGCATCAACAAGATTAAAACCGGCAGTAAAATTACATCCATTTAAATTGGACATTCCTCCAGGATTAAAGAAAACACTTGATGCATCAGAACAAACACCAGCAAAAGCTCCACCCATTGCAACAGCTTTTATTCCCTGCAAGTTCAATTGAAATCCACCTGCAAAACTAAGCAGGGGTGCAATAAGGCAGACTGATAATATTGATTTTTTCATTTTTATTAATTTTTCGTTTATTTATTTACGACAAATCTTTTAGTAATTGTTTGACCGGTATAGGTCATGCTGTAAAAATAAACACCATTTGAAAAATCGGTTGCACTTAGCAAATAGTTATTATTTCCCTTCCTTCCCCAAAACGATTCAGTTTTAATTTCTTTCCCTACCACATTATAGATGCTGATTTTAACATTTCCATCCTGAGGCAGATAATATTCAATATTAGAACTGTAATTGAATGGGTTTGGTGAGTTTTGATTAACTTGTAAATTTTCTCCCGAAAAAGATATAATTCCTGTAGGATTAAGTACTTCTATCGTATAATAATCTACTGTAAAAGGTTGTGATGTTGGTACTCCGAGAACTGTAGCCCAAGACAGCCCCGAAACAGTTATAGGGTACGAACCTTCATCCCCCGGATTTGCAGTTCCTGTTATTCTCATACAACTGGTTGCACCACCCGGAAAAATAAAATTTAAGTTGGTTTCATTCATAGAAACCATATTGAACCCCGGAGGTAATCCTGAATAGGTATCAACAACAACACTATCGATAGGAAGAACTGTACAAGGAGGAAAGATCAATACTATACAGGTATCAACCGGAACAATTTCAGTAATCGTTACATCATAAGGAACTCCCACATAAGCAGGTGGTAAACCTGTTGCACTGTCAGGGTAAACACCAGGTGTTGTATATTGCGGATCCGGTGTACAATTTTGTGCAATAATAAAATTAACTGCTACTAGTGCAATTAAAAAAAGTAATGTTTTTTTCATAATTAATGGTTTTAATTTAACTTAGTTTATAATATAGTTTAATATTTATTCATTCATATTTTAAGGAAAAGTTATTCCTCTGTAATTTGCAACAGCCACCGGCTGTATTTTAGCTCCATAAAATTCGTTAATAACTCTAATAAACTCATTAGCAATTATAGCATAGCCCCTTTCATTTGGATGAACGCCATCTAATGAAAAGACACCTCCTTCTATATATTTTGGAGAATAATCAACTCCATCAAAACTTAATCCTGTATTGGTTAGGGTCTTCATAAATTGGTTCATATCTGCAACAGCAAATCCATATTTATTGGCCAGGTACTTTATAGAAGTGTTATCTTCATTGGTTCTGTTTTGAACTATCGCAATTTCAGCTGCATCCAAGACATAAGTGTGTGGTAATGGGTTTGATTCCGTAAATCCAACCCCTTTGTCTAATTCATCAGAAGCTGTAAGTAATAATAAATCATTCTCATCAGCTAATCTCACCATATTAGTATCAGCACCTTCCCTAATCCAAACATCATCACCAATTGCATCTAATGTAACCGTATTAAAATAAGGAATTGATGTTACGTCAGGTAAAGTTGCACAAACGCCTTTTGCTCCTATATTTTTAAATGCAGCCAACACGGAATCATACTTTTCTCTAAACTCATCAGCATCGGTTAATTGAGACAAATATAGCCCCGGCACACTGGTTCCATCAGGATTTATAACCGGCTCATCATCTCCTCCGGAAGTTGACCATGCCAATACATCATTATTTCCTAACCAACTGGTAAAAAAAGTTGCTTTACTTTCTTTTATATGATCTAAATAGGTGATAGGGTTTGAAGCATCTCCAAAATTTAAAAATCGTGCATTCTCGTTTAAAGACAATTGTAATAAATTAAAATTAATGGTAGTATTCTGTCCTCCCGATAAACAATTGGCCAACTTAATGCCTGAAACTCCGAGGTTATTATAAGTTTTTGTTGTATCACCCCATGATTCCCATGCAATATCATGATCAATTGCTTCCGGATCATTGTTGTCAACACCTGAATCATAAGCTTTAATAACTTCAATTTCACCATTCCTATACACCAAATGCATATATCCGTTTCCTTGTCCGTTAATAGTTGGTTGCTTAAAATCCAAATTCGGATTTACAAGTTTGAGTTGTCCTGCAATAATTGCCGGATAAGAATTATCTTGTTGTCCTCTCTCATTATGTAACCCTCCATCCTGATAACCTTGGGTTAAAGAATTTCCAACAGCAATATAGTTTGAGAAATCTGCATTTCCAGCAGATGTTTCATAATTATCGAACTGAGTTTTGGTACAAGATAAAGTAATTAGGGTTAAAAATAATAAACTTATTTTTTTCATTTAACAATAGTTAATTCTTTTTTCTTTTGCGAATTTAATCAAAAATTTTAATTTTCAAATCCCCTTTAAATTATAACATGTATTAACACTATTTTTTAATTTTCTAACTTTGGGAACTTAAAAAACAATAACCATGAGTAGAATACCTGCTTCAGAACTCGTACTAAATAAAGATAATAGCATTTATCATTTAAATCTTCACCCTCATCAAATTGCTAAGGATATTATTGTAGTTGGTGATCCAGGTAGAGTAGCCACCATTTCTGCCTATTTTGATGAAATAGATTACAAAGTTTCCAATAGAGAAATTACAACTCATACTGGTTCCTTAAATGGTAAAAAATTATCGGTACTGTCAACCGGAATGGGAACCGACAACCTTGATATTGTTATTAATGAATTAGATGCATTAGTTAATATTGATTTAGAGAATAGAAGTATCAAAGACAAAAAAACAACGTTAAATATTATCCGGTTGGGAACTTCTGGAGCACTGCAAAAAGATATTCCCGTTGATTCATTTGTAATTTCTGAATATGGTTTAGGATTGGATGGCTTAATGAATTATTATCAATTTAAACAAACACCTGAGGAGATTGATTTACTAAATCAATTTTATTCTCAAACTAATTACCTGAAAGAATTTGCTCAACCCTATTTTGTAAAAGGATCTTCGGAATTATTTAACAAACTTAAAAAAGATTGTATTTCCGGAATAACAGCAACGGCAGGAGGTTTTTACGGACCGCAGGGAAGAGTACTTAGAATTCCTCTAAAAGAAACACAACTTAACGAAAAACTACGTGACTTTTCTTACAACAATTACAGAATAACCAATTTCGAAATGGAAACATCTGCATTATATGGTTTGTCCAGAACACTTGGACATAATGCCTGTACTATTTGTGCTATTATTGCCAATCGTTTTTCCTGTGAAATGAGCTCAAATTATAAGTTAGCCGTTAAAGAATTAATAGAATCAACACTTCAAAAATTAACTACCTAATATTTTACAAGTATTATTATGCATATAGAATCTCGTTTTCTTTCGTTAATAAAAAGCATGGAAACTCAGGTTATTATTCCAGCTAACTTGAAAGAAGAAATATTGAAAACAATTTCTTACTCAGAAATTGGAAAGGGAGAGATTTTATTGAAGGAAGGAAAACAATGCGATGAGCTTTTTTTCTTAAATAATGGTTTATTAAGAAGTTTTTACACCAGAGAAAATGGCGATGAAGTTACTTCTTCGTTTATCCAGGAAAATGAATTTTTTACCAATGTTAAAGGATTTATTAACTTGGTTAAATCTACAGAAACTTTTGAGGCATTAGAAAATTCAGGTTTTTGCAGAATAAAAAGAGCTAAGTACATTCAATTATTAACTGAAAATCCCATTCTTTCTCCCATAAACTCTCAGATTATTAATAATCACAGGATAGAATTAGAAGATCGTATTATAATGTTACAATGTTTAACTGCAAAAGAAAAATATCTTTTTTTTGAATCCAATTACCCAAAAATTATACATCACGTACAACTTAGCCATATAGCTTCATTTTTAGGAATTCGTCTCGAAACTCTTAGTAGGATTAGAAAAAACTTATTAAAAGATTAATAGACCAACCTTTATTGGATTAATTTATCTTTTTAAAAACTTGCATCAAAATTCACTAGCATTTTTTGACATTTATCAAATTTTAGTACAAAGAATTATTATAATATTGAATACTTGTCAATACTAAATTTATAAATACAAACCATATTTTGGTTAACCGAAAAATCAACAAATACAAATTAGTAAAGCGAATTACCAGTCATTGTGAACTTTACAAAGAAGAATTTGACAACTTAATTAAATTAGATTATGATGAAATCTATCTAATTTACACTGCTTCTTTTGTTGAATTAACAATAAAAAAGAAATTTAATAATAGGAATCAAAAAAGTTACCATTAAAGTAGCAATCTATTTTTACCTTTGATTCAATAAATAAATTTATCTATTTTTAATTAATGAATAAAACAACTCATAAAATATACATATCAACATTAGTTTCAATTGTTTTAATTGTTTTAATTTATCTTTGCTACATAGGCATTTCATACTATAGCACCAGTATTGAAAATCGTTTCTTTCATCCAGATTATAAAATGCTTAAACCAAGTGGCGTTATTGGTCATGGAATAGGAATTATAGGCTCCTTATTGATTACTATTGGTGTAGTATCTTATATGTTAAGAAAACGAGTTAAACGATTTTCAAGATTAGGATTGTTAAAACATTGGCTAGAATTTCATATCTTTTTATGCACGCTAGGTCCTATTTTAGTACTTTTTCACACCTCCTTTAAATTTGGAGGAATCGTTTCTGTTAGCTTTTGGAGTATGGTTGCTGTTTTTTTAAGTGGAATTATTGGCCGCTATATTTACATTCAGATACCTAGAACCATAGAAGGGAGAGAATTAAGTTTAAGTGAAGTGAAAAATCTAAAAACTGATGTTGGGGGAGTTTTAAACAACAATGCCAATCTTGATGAAGAAAGCTATAATGAAATTATTGATCTAACAAAAAAGAAAATTAAAGTTTATCATGGAAACATATTTTCGAGTATTATAAAAAATTATTCCGAAGATAAAGCTTCCATAAAAAAAGCAAAGTCTATTCTTAAAAAAGCAACAGTTTCAAAAAAAGAATACACTAAAATTATAAATCTTCTTAAAAATGAAATCTCATTAAACCGAAAAATAGATCGGTTAAATACAATGAAAAACTGGCTTAAATATTGGCATGTTGTTCATTTACCTTTTGCAATAATTATGTTTATCATTATGTTTATTCACATAATAATAACCTTAATTTTTGGCTATAAATGGATATTTTAATTGTTTATGGAAACGCTTTTAGAAAATATATTAATCTATGCTCTTGTTTTTATACTCTGCATAGTTGTTGTTATATTTTATCTTAGAAAACTAAAGAAAAATTCTAACATTGTTGATCAAAAAATAAAAAAAGCTAAAGAAGAAGGGTTGCATGAGCCTGTTTCTCTCCATCCGGTAATAAATGAAGATAATTGCATCAAATCTGGTGCTTGTTTCAGAGCTTGTCCAGAAAACGATATTTTAGGAATTAAAAATGGGAAAGCAACCATAATAAATGCATCAAGATGTATTGGGCATGGAGCCTGTTTTCATGCTTGTCCTACAGAAGCTATTAGCCTTTTTATTGGCACCGAAAAAAGAGGCGTAGATTTACCTCATGTCAATCAAACATTTGAAACCAATGTAAATGGGGTTTTTATTGCTGGTGAGCTTGGAGGAATGGGGTTAATAAAAAATTCAGTTGAACAAGGGAAACAAGCTGTTAAGAACATTGCAAAATCAATAGATAAAAACGTTGTTGCAGATTATGATCTTGTTATTGTTGGTGCCGGTCCAGCAGGAATTTCTGCTTCTTTAGAGGCAAAAAAGCAAAACTTAAAAGCCATTATTTTAGAACAAGACACCTTGGGAGGAACTGTATTCACGTTTCCACGTTCTAAAATTGTTATGACTTCGCCAATGGATTTACCACTTTTTGGTAAAGTAAAACTATACGAGACAAGTAAAACAGAATTACTTGATTTATGGAAAACTGTAATTGATAAAAATAAGATTGAATTAAAGGAAAACTCCAAAGTAGAAGCAGTTATTCCTGAAAATAATATTTTCAAAGTATCCACCTCCAACGGAGAAGAATATACAACTAGAAAAGTGTTAATTGCAGTTGGAAGACGTGGAACACCACGAAAATTGAATATTCCTGGCGAAAATTCTGAAA
>CAYRAD010000004.1:0-12728 GCA_964422135.1 uncultured Vicingus sp. | reverse complement strand
GTTGGAAGACGTGGAACACCACGAAAATTGAATATTCCTGGCGAAAATTCTGAAAATGTAGCATATCGTCTTATCGAACCTGAACTTATTAAAGATAAAACTATTATAGTTGTGGGAGGTGGAGATTCTGCAATAGAATCAGCATTGTTACTTGCTGCTGATAACAATGTTATTCTTTCGTATAGAAACGATGCTTTTAACCGTATTAAACCTATGAATAGTAGGAGAATAAATGAAGCCATTGCTAAAAAAAGTATAGATGTAAGATTTAATACCAATCTTTTATCGATTGAAAAAGAAGAAGTTATATTAAAAGATTTGAAAAATAACGAAGAAACAAAAATAAAAAATGACCTCGTTTATATTTTTGCTGGTGGTGAACTTCCTATACAATTTTTACAAAAAATAGGAATTCAAATTACTAGAAAATTTGGAGAAGCCATTTTGAAACATTAATATTTTTGAGAAAACAATAATGAAGTTTTGTAAAATAATATCGACATTTTTTATCCTTATAGTTGTAAGTGGAGTTAATTGTTTTGCTCAAATATCTCCTGGAGAATTATCAAGTGTACATAGTCATTTAGAAGGTGTTTCTAACTGCACCAAATGCCATGATTTAGGAGATAAAGTAAGTAATACGAAATGTCTCGATTGCCATAAATCTTTAAAAGCACAAACTGATAAGAATAAAGGTTACCACTCATCTAAAGATGTAAAAGGTAAGCAATGTGCTACTTGTCATAGCGATCATCATGGACTAACTTTTCAAATAATTAAATTACAGGGAAATACGTTTAATCACAAGCTTACTGGCTTTGTATTAAAAGACGCTCATAGAAAGAAAAAATGTGCCGATTGTCATACCAATAAATACATTGCTAACTCTGAAATAAAAAAGAAAAAAATTACATTTTTAGGCCTTAGCAATAAATGTGCAAGTTGTCACGAAGATGTTCATCAAAAAACGTTATCTATCAATTGTAATAATTGTCATGATGCCAAAAAATTTAAACCTGCAACAAAATTTAATCATGATAAAGCTAAATATAAATTAAAAGGAAAACACCAAAAAGTTGATTGTTTAAAGTGCCATAAAAAAGAAGAAAGAAACGGCAAAAACTTCCAGAAGTTTACAGGATTAAAATTTGCAAAATGTGTGAATTGTCATAAAGATGTTCATGATAATCAATTCGGTCAAGACTGTGAAAAATGCCACACCGTAGAATCGTTTCTAAAAATTAAGAATTCCAGTAATTTTGATCACGATAAAACAAAGTACAAACTAGAAGGAAAACATATTAATGTTGATTGTAAGCTCTGCCACAAAGCAAAATATACGACACCATTAAAATATGGAAAATGTGTAAATTGCCACAACGATTATCACGATAATCAATTTGCAAAAGATGGTGTTTCTCCTGATTGCACACCTTGCCATACTGTTATTGGATTTAAAAAATTCACTTATACCATTGAGCAGCACAATCAAAGTACTTTTCCTTTAAATGGAGCACACATCGCAACCCCTTGCTTTGATTGTCATAAAAAAACAGAAAAATGGGCTTTTAAGAAAATAGGAAAAAAATGCGTTGATTGCCATTCTGATATTCATCAAAATTATATTTCAACTAAATTCTATCCTGATAAAAACTGTAAAAGCTGTCATGACGAAACTATTTGGAGTAAAATAGCTTTTGACCATTCAAAAACAAAATTTCAACTTTTAGGTGAACATAAAAAGCAAACTTGCAGAAAATGTCATTTTACCGAAAATACTACAGATACTATACAGCAGAATTTTTTAAACCTACCCGTTGCTTGTAATTCATGTCATGATGATATTCATTTTAAACAATTTGAAAAAGAAGGCAAAACAGATTGCAATTTGTGTCATGAATTTGAGAATTGGAAAGCACCAAAATTCGACCACAACACCACTGAGTTTAAATTGGTTGATAAGCATGCCAATGTTTCATGTGTAAAATGTCATAAACCTACTACTCAGAACAACAATACTTATATAAAATATAAAATAAAAACATCATGCGAGTCCTGTCATTCATAATTGTTGGTTTAATTATCTTTTATATTGGTTTGATTTCAGCCTCATCCAATGTATCCATAACTAAAACTGTTTTAGAATCTCCACATGGAAAAGATTTAACGATAAGTTGCGACAAATGTCATAGTGCTAAAAGTTGGGACTTAGATACGTCTGTATATTCTTTTGACCACACTTCTACCAAAATGCCTTTAGTTGGGCAACATAATCAAATTGATTGCAAATTATGCCATACCACACTTGTATTTTCGGACGAGAAAACAAAAAAAGAGTGTGTGGATTGTCATGCTGATATACATAGCCAAACAGTTGGAAACTTTTGTGAAAATTGCCATACATCGGATTCATGGATTGTAACAAATATTTCAGAGATTCATCAACAAAGCAGGTTCCCACTTTTAGGAGTTCATACGATGACTGAATGTCAAAAGTGTCATCAATCTGAGTCACTTCACCAATATAATGTACTGGGAGTAGAATGTCAAGATTGTCACCAAGCAAATTACATGGCAACCACAAGACCTAATCATCTTGCTGCAAATTTCGATACAGAATGCTCAAGGTGTCATTACATTTATGCTTATGAATGGCAAAACACAGGATTTAACCACAGTTTCTTTTCATTAACTAAGGGACATGATAATCTAGAATGTTCTGCTTGCCATCAAAACAATAATTATTTAAATACTTCACCTGCATGTGTTTCCTGTCATCTCGATGATTATAACGCTGCAACCAACCCTGTTCACTCAGGTGGCTGTTATACAACCAACTGTACTGAATGCCATACCACTGATCCAGGTTGGAGTCCAACTACCAATTCTGAACATAGTTTTCCTATTACTTCTGGAGCACATAATGGGATTTCTTGTATTGAATGCCATACAAGTCCTACGGATTGTAGTTTTAGCTGTATCGATTGTCATGAACATAATCAATCGAGCATGAACAATGAGCACGATGATGTTGGAGGGTATACTTGGGCGAGTAATGCTTGTTATAGTTGTCATCCAAATGGAAAACATTAATCTTTTTTGGTAAGTATAATGAGGTTGTATTTTTTTATATGTTTTATCTTTGTCTTGTTTTTGAACACAAAAGCACAAAACACCATTGAAAATACTGAAGGTTCGGTATCTTTTGTAACTTCTCAAAGTGTTTATGTAAAATACAAATCAACAGAGGGCATTTTAATTGGCGATACGCTTTTTACTTTATTCAATAACAAGCTATTACCTTCTTTGATAGTAAAAAATCTTTCTACCACATCAATTGTTTGTATTCCTTTAACGACTACTGATTTTGTTGTGAATGATAAAATAATAGCCAAACGAAGAATAAAAAACAAGAAACCCGATAAAGTAAAAGTAAATAAAATAGACACCTTGCTAGATGCAGCAGATAGTTTAGCAGTCAATGAAAAAAAAGATTATAATAACAAAAGCAACCATCAAAAAATTGATGGAAGAATGTCAGTTTCAAGTTATAATAACTTTTCTAACACTCCTGCGAAAAATTCTTATGTTATCAATTATAACTTATCATTAAACATTAAAAACATAGGAAATTCAAAATTTTCGCTAGAAAGTAATCTTTTATATCGACAAGAAAATGACCATTGGCAAGAGGTTAAAAAAGATGTTTTTAATGGGTTGAAAATTTATGGTTTAGCCTTAACATACAACTTCAATAAAAATTCATACCTTACTTTTGGTAGAAAAATTAATTCAAACATTTCAAACCTAGGTTCTATTGATGGTTTGCAAGGTGAGAAATCATTTAAAAATTTGTTTGTTGGTGGTTTTGTAGGTTCTCGCCCCGACTATACCAATTATGGATATAATTTTAACTTATTACAGTATGGTGCTTATTTTGGTCACAAGCTACATACACAAAAAGGGAATATGAGAAATACAATCTCTGTTGCTGAACAAACAAATAATTCAAATACAGACAGAAGGTTTTTAAACTTTCAACACAGTAATTCTTTAGTTAAAAATTTACGAGTTTTCTATACACTTGAAGCTGACTTTTATCAATTAATAAATGGTCAAAAACAAAGCAACTTTAGTTTAACCAACAATTATTTCTCATTAAGCTATCAACCTTTTAAAAGAATTAGACTTTCTGGAACTTATGATACCAGAAAAAACATTATCTATTACGAAACTTATAAAAATTACATCAATACGTTAATTGCTAACGAAACCAGGCAAGGTTATGGAGCTCAAATAAACTATAAAATATCCAAAAGCTTTAATGTAGGCGTTAGAGGTGGATTTCGTACTCAAAAAAATGACATACGAATTACCAAAAACGCATATGGTTTTATAACTTATAAAAACGTATTTAAATCTAAATTATCAACCACATTTTCTACTACTTTGCTAGAAACAAATTATTTAAATGGAAATATATATCATATCGTTTTTTCACGTCCATTTAATTCTGGTAAAACAAGAATAAACCTAGGTTATAGTTTTGTAAACTATCGTATTCAAAAAACAGAATCTCCTTTGATTCAACATATTGTCAATATTAACATTTCCAGAATAATTACCCGAAAATTATATGCTGCTTTAAATTTTGAATCGAATCTTGAAACAAACATAGAAGTCCCTAGTAATTATTACAGGTTGTATATTAGACTTACCAAACGTTTTTAATTAATATCATTAAAATAGAAAGTATGAGAAAAAAACTACTGTTACCGATTATTATATTTTTATTCGCATGTCAATCCAATGATAGTTACGGACCAGTTGCTGAACCAGTTGTTAATGGCATTCACACCGTTGTTGTGGAAGAAGTTATACAAACAAGTCAATATACATATATACAAGCAACAGAAGGCAATGATAAAATTTGGTTAGCAACAAACAAAATGAATGCTACTGTTGGAGAAACTTATTACTACAAAGAAGGTTTAACCATGACTAATTTTAAAAGCAAGGAATTAGACAGAACTTTTAGCAATATTTTGTTTTTAGATAACATTTCTTCCATTCCGATATTTACTGATAATAATGAGGTTGATTCTACACCTAATACAGAAGCAGTTTCTACTGGTTCAAAAATATTGATTGATAAATTAGACATTCATATTACACATGCTAAAGATGAAGTTTCAATCGCTTCACTATATGAAAATAAAGCATCTTATTCGGGGAAAACCATAAAAATTAAAGGACAAGTTGTTAAATTTAATGATGGTATTATGGATAAAAACTGGATACATCTTCAAGATGGAACTTCTTTTTCTAACAATTTCGACTTAACCATTACTACGCTAGAAAATGTAGCTATTGGAGATGAAATAACTGTTTCAGGTATCATCAATTTAGACAAAGATTTTGGCTACGGATATTTTTATGATGTAATTATGGAAGATGCTACCATTGTTAACTAACTTTTTCAAATTTTCATGAAATTTGGAGTTGTTAATTGCATCTAAATTAACACAATAGCGTTAATAAGTACTAATTCGCTATAAACCTTTACACATATACTCTCGTATATTTGGTATATGTCAAATCCAGAATTACAAGCATTGATAAGTCTTTTAGACGATCCTGATGCGGAGATTTATGATGAAATTAAGAACAAATTAATTTCATACGGAGATGAGGTAATTCCCCATTTAGAAAATGTTTGGGAAAATTCTTTTGACCACTTATTACAAAACCGGGTTGAAGATATTATTCATCAGCTCCAATTTGCTTCCATTAAGAGAGAATTAACGAATTGGAGAAACAGTATTGATAAAGACCTGATTGAAGGAGCTATTATCATTGCCAAATACCAGTATCCCGACCTGGAATGTCAAAAGATACGCGATTACATTAATCAATTAACCCAGGAAGTATGGCTGGAGATTAATGATAACCTAACTGCTTTAGAGAAAGTTAATATATTAAACCGCATCATTTTTGATCATCATCAATTTTACGGAAATACTAAAAATATTAACTCCCCCAGAAATTCGTACATCAATAATGTAATTGAATCTAAAAAAGGAAATCCTATTACACTCGGAATTATTTACATTACCGTTTGTAACCGATTAGATATTCCTGTTTATGGAGTCGATGTTCCTGCCCATTTTATTTTAGCTTATGCCGAAATTAAAAATGAAGTGATGTTTTACATTAATGTATTTAATAAAGGAACTGTTTTCAGTAATCTTGATATCGATAAATTTTTAGAACAGCTTAAAAAAGAGCCAAAAGAAGAATACTATATTCCATGCTGTAAAAGAATTATTATTCAACGTCTGGTACAACATCTGGTTTATACGTACGACAACTTGGGCTATATAGATAAAAAGGATGAACTGATGAAACTACTAGAGATTTTGAGTTAATTCAATAATATTTTCAATCTTAACATTATCTTTTTCAATAGTAAATTTACTTTTAGAGTAGAATGATTCACGTTCTTGCAATGTTCTTGCAATGTAACTTTTTAATTCATCTTCATTTTTTCTTGCAATCAATGGTCTTCTGATTTTGGCATCCATTAACCTTGAAGCTAAAATACCGGGGTTATATTTAATATAAATGGATATGCCTGATTGATTGATTAGTTTAATATTTTCGTAAAAACAAGGTGTTCCACCACCTAAAGCCATAACAAAACGCTCTTTTTGACTACAAAATTTGTGTAACAAATTCTGCTCTTTTCTTCTGAAATATTGCTCTCCATCAGTATTAAATATTTCTTCAATGCTTCTCCCCTCCTCTTTTTCAATTTCAAGATCCAGGTCGAAAAAAGGTAGGTTTATTTTATTAGCCAACTTTTTACCAAGAGTCGTTTTGCCGCTCCCCATAAAACCTATTAAGAATATTTTTTTTTGTTTATTCATTAATCGTTGTAATCTGCAAACACACCCCAAGAATTTCTATGCAACAAAATCGCTGAGAAATTCTATCCTTTCTCAAATGGGAAATTTTATTTGAGTGGGGAGTTGGGTTCCTTAACCATTTTATTGTAAACCTGCTTTTCGATAAATTTTGGGAAGAACTTACCTAAAAAGACCGCTAGCTTTCCTTCCGTTGTTAGAACTAGAGTTCTTTTCCTTTTCCCCACACCTGCTAAAATACGTTCAGCCACTTCTTCTGCCGTCATCATCTTACCTTCATCTCTTGGACTCTCTCCTTGCATTGAGCCATCTTTTGATAAGGCAGTATTTCTAATGTTAGAAGCCGTAAATCCAGGACAAGCAACCATCACATGCAATCCTGTTTTTAAGTTTTCTGTTCTTAAAGCATCTAAAAAACCTTGAATAGCATATTTAGATGCTGAATATCCTGTACGAGCAGGTAACCCAAGGTATCCTGCAATAGATGAAATGCCTACTACCGAACCCTTAGTTTTTAGTAGATGAGGTAATGCATATTTGGTACAATAAACTGTTCCCCAAAAATTAATTTCCATTACCTTTTTTATTACATCCAATTGCATATCATTAAAAATAGCACGCATAGAAATTCCGGCATTATTTATCAAGATATTAATTTCCCCAAATTTAGAAATAGTTTGAGCAATTAAATTTTTACAATCTTCCTGAATAGAAACATCACATTGAACTGCTAAAACTTCTCCACCAATTTTTCTAATGTGCTCAACTACACCATTTAATTTTTCTTGGTTTCGAGCTGCAATAACAACAATAGCACCTTTTTGGGCGTACGCCATAGCACATGCTTCCCCTATTCCTGAAGATGCTCCTGTAATAATCACAACCTTATTTTTCAATGTATCTTTTTTTAATGAAGTTATAATGGTCAACTTTGTTGCACAAATATATATAAATGAAGATAATTGAAGTTAATTCTAAACAGACAATAAAAGCATTTTTAAAACTACCCTGGAAAATATATGAAAATGATCCTAATTGGATTCCTCATTTAAATCAAGATATTGAAAAAGTATTTAATCCTAAACAAAACAAAGCACACACTACCGGAAAGATAATTCGATGGATTTTAGTCAACGATAAAAATGAAACCACTGGAAGAATTGCTGCATTTGTTACAAATATTAATAATAATAAAAAATCCGGTGGGATAGGTTTTTTTGAATGTATCAATAATCAGGATACAGCAAATTTATTATTTGATACAGCCAAAAATTGGTTATCGCAATATGAACTTACCTTTATGGATGGCCCCATTAACTTTGGTGAAAAAAATATGTTTTGGGGATTATTGATTGATAACTTTAAAGATCCTAACAGTTATGGAATGAACTATAACCCCGCTTATTATCAAGAATTATTTGAAAATTATGGATTTAAAATTTACTACAAGCAATTTATGTATAAGCGAAACATGCGGTTACCGGTTCAGGATGTATTTACCAGAAAATATGAAAGGGTTATGGAAGATGCTGACTTTAGAATTTCTAATGTACGTAGATTATCATTGAATGAAATTGCAACTAATTTTAGAAAAGTTTATAATTCAGCTTGGGGCGACCATAATAATTTTAAAGCGATGAATGATAGGACTGCTCAAAAGATCATGCAAAATTTAAAACCGATATATGATCCCGATATCATGGTTTTTGTTTATTATCAAAATAAGCCAATTGCTTTTTACATTAATATTCCTGAATTAAACGAAATTTTTAAACACGTAAATGGTAATTTAAACTGGATTGGGAAATTAATATTTATGTACCATAAATGGAAAAAAACGCCACATACTATGGTCGGTATTGTTTTTGGAGTAGATAAAGATTTTCAGGGAAAAGGAGTTGAAGGAGCTATCATAAAATGGAGTGAAAAAAACATTGTTGAAAAATCTAATTATAAGGAAACCGTTTTAACATGGATAGGTGATTTTAATCCAAAAATGCTTCACTTGTGTGAGAATTTAGGAGCTAATGTTTACAGAACTTACCATACCTATCGCTATTTGTATGATAGAAATGAGAAATTTGAACGATTAGCTATCTTAAATAACTGAGAAACAAAATACTTCAAAATAACTTTTAAAAAAAAGGGTGTTTTTTTTTAGTATTAGAAAAACACTGTTATATTTGCACTCCTTAAAAAGGAAGACCTGGTAGCTCAGTTGGTAGAGCATCTCCCTTTTAAGGAGAGGGTCCTGGGTTCGAACCCCAGCCAGGTCACTAAAGCCGTCTGATTTAGACGGCTTTTTTGTATGTGAAATTTGGCGTAATTTAGTCCTTATTTAATTTTGATTTCATTTGAACAAAATAACAACAATAGCGCAATTACTAAAACAACTTTCTGAAAGTTCTGATAATCAATTAAAATCTATTTATCAATTATTAGAAATACCATTAAAAGAATTTGAGCCTTATTTATTTTGGTCTGAAGAAAATTATACCCGAAACTGCATTATACGAACCGAACGCTACGAATTAATTTTGATTTGCTGGGAAAAAGGGCAGTTTACTCCCATACACTCCCACAACGAACAAGAATGTTGGGTTTACAATGTAAAAGGGAAATTCAAAGAAATCCGCTTTATGAATGATGAAAATGGTATTCCTCAACAAGTTCAATATTCGGTAATAAATCAAAAAAACCGATCGTACATGAACGACCGGATGGGTTTTCATATTCTTAAAAATAAGGCTAATGGAAGGTCAGCCAGTTTACATTTATACGCCAAACCCATTGACGAATGTTTGGTGTATAATGAAACCCACCAACTATTTGAGCTTAAACCCTTACACTATTATTCAGTTTCAGGTAAAATAATTAATGCTATTGAAAACTAATTTAGTAATTTCACATTGCTTTTACCCGGGTGGCGGAATTGGTAGACGTGCACGCTTGAGGGGCGTGTGTCGAAAGACGTGTGGGTTCGAATCCCATCCCGGGTACCAGAGAATCAAGACGCAATATATTTGCGAATAGATGAACAAGAAAAACTTGCTTTGAAGTGTGTCGACAAAGCAACTATCAACTCACAATGTGAGTTAGCGAATTGATTTTGACCTTGACTTGAGGCGTTGTAAAAATGAAGTTAATCCTTTATTATTTAATTAGTTGAGTTAAATTTATGAACAAAGATTTTTACAAAAGTTTACAAAAAAAGCTGAAAGAACAATTTGAATGGCCTCATTTGTATTTGTTTAAATTTATTATCCCTTCAGATAATAAAAAATTAGCTTTGGTTGAAACACTTTTTAGTAAAGAAGCAGAAATAACCACACGCCAGTCAAAAAGTAATAAATACATAAGTATTACGGCAAAAGAAGTTATGATAACTCCTGATGAAATAATTGCAGTGTATAAAAAAGCAGCAGAGATAGAAGGCATTATTTCATTATAAAAGAAAAGGCACGCTAAACAGCGTACCTAATCACTCACCTAACTTAATGAAACTCTATTTTAATTGTTTAAACAATTAAAATAGTTCTTTGATTTAATGCTGCTGTACAACAGAATCTATATCTTATCTTATATATTTTGGTTGATGCGTTGGACGTATCAAATCATTTCCTTTTTGTATGGTTATTCTGTAATTGTATTTTCCGGATTTCTTTTCAATTACCAGAGGCTCATCAGCATTCATTCTGTAACTGTGTTCATAAAAACCATTTGGATCACAGATTAACATTAAATACGTGTCTATTCCATCATAACCTGGTTCACCATGATTTCCTCCTGGTCCACCCCTATTTATCCATACCTCATAAGTTCCATACCAATAATCATGAGGATTAATGTAATATTCAAAATCATAAATGCCGGGGTGAGTGTAATAAAATTCTCCCAACACAGGATCATATGGAATGGATTTGTTGTTATCCCAATAACTGTAAGGAGCATGATGTTCATAATCAACACCAAAATAAGCATCCCCATCCCTTCCGCAAGGACCAGGAGTATTGTCAACAACGATACAACTTGTAAAAAACAAAGCGATGATAACCGAAAATACTAAGCTTAATTTTTTCATGACTTTTGAATTTTTTAAACATAAAACCAAAAGCTGTGCCAAAAATATATAGCTAATATTGAAGTTTGTTTTACTGATGTTGATTAGTTTTGTATTATGATATTATCACAAGTAGAAAAACAAGGGTTTGTTACAGCTGATTTAGCTAAAGAGAAAAACTTAATTGAAGAAATTGCCCGTTTAAAGAAAGAAAAAAATGCGGTTATTTTAGCCCATTATTATCAACAGGAAGAAATACAAGACATCGCTGATTTTATTGGTGATAGCTTAGGCTTATCTCAAGAGGCTGCAGAAACTGAAGCCGAGATAATATTATTTGCAGGTGTTCATTTTATGGGTGAAACAGCAAAAATTTTAAATCCGAATAAAAAAGTTATTATCCCCGATTTGAATGCCGGTTGCTCACTAGCTGACTCTGCTCCAACTGGTAAATTTGAAGCTTTCATCAAACAACATCCAAAACATACCGTAATCAGCTACATTAATTGTTCAGCAGAAATTAAAGCATTGAGTGATATTATTTGTACTTCGTCCAATGCTATAAAAATTGTGGATAGTTTACCAAAAGATGAAAAAATAATTTTTGCTCCCGATATTAACTTAGGAAGATATGTTGCTAAAAAAACGGGGCGAAATTTAGTATTATGGGATGGCTCTTGTGAAGTCCATATTGAAATATCTTCAGCTAAATTAAAGTTGTTACAGGGAAAATATCCCAATGCAAAATTAATTGCACATCCTGAATGTCAACAAGAATTATTAGATGAAGCTGATTTTATTGGTTCTACTACTGCTCTTTTAAAATATGTTAAAGAAAACGATGCAACTGAATTTATTGTTGCAACTGAAGTTGGCATCATCCATAAAATGAAACAAGCTGTACCAAATAAAGTATTAATTCCTGCACCAGCTAATGAAGATAATACCTGTGCCTGTAGCGAATGTCCTTACATGAAATTAAATACTTTAGAAAAGATTCATGCAAGCTTGGTTCACTTACAACCGGAAATTTTTGTGCCAGAAGAAACAAGATTAATGGCTTTGAAATCAGTTAATCGAATGTTAGAATTAAGTTAAAAATCCTCTTGATCTCAAAATAAAATAGAAAGGATTAGTAAATAAAGAAAAATAATTTGAACTCAAAACCAACCAATCAAAACTCACCACTCACTACAGATTTCCTTATCATTGGATCTGGCATAGCAGGATTAAGTTATGCTTATAAAGTAGCAGAACATTATAGAAAAAAAAATGAAAAGGTAAGCGTAACCATCATTACCAAAGTTAACGAAGAAGAAGGCAGTACCAGGTATGCTCAAGGTGGTATTGCTGCTGTTACCAAAGCAACGGATGCATTTGAAGAACACATCAAAGATACTCTAATTGCAGGAGATGGTTTATGCGATGAATCTGTAGTTAAAATGGTTGTTGAAGAAGCTCCAGAAAGAATAAACGAGCTGATTGAATGGGGAACTAATTTTGATAAAGACGAAGAAGGAGAGTATGACCTCGCCAAAGAAGGAGGTCATTCTGCTCATCGAATTTTACATTTTAAAGATGTAACTGGCAACGAGATTGAACGAGCACTTATTGATAAAGTAGAAAATCATCCTTTTATCACCATTTTAAATCATCATTTTGCAATCGACATCATCACTCAGCATCATTTAGGAATTAATGTGACTAGAGCAACTCCTGACAAAAATTGTTTTGGTGCCTAT
>CAYRAD010000003.1:15972-24662 GCA_964422135.1 uncultured Vicingus sp. | reverse complement strand
TAGTTGGAGATATGTGATTGTATGCTATAAGAAAGGTCAACGCATCAAATTTCTGTTCATCTGAAACTGATTTAATAATATCCAGTTCTTTTGATTTTCCTAATCCCAGTGCAATGATTAATCCATCATATTGATTCGATAGTTCGTCCAAATAAATATCTTTTCCAAGCGAAGTATTGAAGTTAAATTGAACACCCATTTTTGCAAGCTGTCCAACTTCAAAATCAAATCCTTTTTTATCCATTCTAAAATCAGGAATCACATACTTAATTAAGCCACCTGCTTCAGCTTCTTTCTCAAAAACGGTTACCTTATATCCTGTTCGTATTAAATCGTAAGCAGCACTTAATCCGGCAGGTCCAGCTCCTATTATTGCTATGTTTTTGTCTTTTTTTGTTGCATTTTCTACTTGTAAAAATGTTGTGGAAAAATCTTCAAAATTCTCATCGATGTTTGAAACAAATTTCTTTAACTGCTTAATTGGAATTGTAGAATCTGATTCATGATTGGAGAACAATTCGCATGGTCTATGACAGATATCTCCACAGGTTCGTGAAAACAACAGTTTATCCCTAACCATATTCAATGCAGTTTTGTAATCTTTTTCTAAAATTGAATTAAAGAAGCCATGGTTACAAATGTTTGCCGGGCATGCTTGATCTTTAGAATCTACTCTTTTCTCGGCTTTAATTTTAGCAATAGCCCGAGTTAAACTCGAATTGGAATTTGCCATTTTTGAGCAAATAATTTCACTATCAGCATGATTATGACAAGTATTGCACCGGCTATGGTCAATAATAATTTTTGAATCTTGCTTGGTGTAGTTGATATAATCGGGCAAGAAAACACATGGTGCTTTTGAGACTAAAACTGAAACACCTTCTTGAGCCATTGCGTCTTCCACTTTCTTATAGGTATCTTTCATATCGAAAGGCATCAGTGTTTCTACAAATTCCACCCCCATTCCTTTCACTAAAGGCTCAATTTCAATTTCGTGATATTTGTCTTGGTGAGTAGCCCCGGGATGATCCTGATGCCCCGTCATTCCGATGGTTCTATTATCAAAAATAATGACCAACATATTAGTTTTGGTATAGACCGCATTCAATAAAGAGGATATTCCAGAGTGAAAAAAAGTGCCATCACCCAACATAGCTACCACTTTAGTCCCCTTCTGTCCTTCGGACATCTCTCCTAAAGGGGGAGAATTAGTATTTAATGCTTGAGAAAGTCCCTGAGCCATGGAAATGCTCATTCCCATATGGTTAATGGTATCAATCATTTTTAATGGTGGCAAGGCTCCCAATCCTGAGCAACCAATATCTCCACATAATATAGTATCATGAACTCCCTCTCCTGAAAGTGAATTTTTCTGAGGAACAATTAGTTTTAATGCATAATAACTTGCTCGGTGTGGACAACCTGAGCATAAAGCCGGTGGTCGTGGAGGTAAGTTCTCATCATAAGCTGCAACATCATTCAATCCTTCTTTTCCTACTGTTTCTATTTCAAAGAAATTCGCTATGGCTTTATCTATTTGACCTAAAGTAAATTCCCCTGTAGTACTTAAACTGCTTTCTTGTTTTCCTACAATCTGACAGTTCAGATTATTTTTTTGAACACTATTTCTAACAGCATTTTCAATAATGGGATCTAATTCTTCAACCACCATCACTTTTTCAACTCCTTTTTGTAAAAATGTTAATACATCTTGTTCTGGAAAAGGAAAGATTAAACCTAAATCTAATAGCTGAACTTGATTTTCTAATTCGTTTCGTTTGATGATTTCTAACAGATAAGTTGTTGCAACTCCACTACTGATTATTCCTAATTTACCCTTGTTATTCAATATTATTCTATTGAATTGCTTGAAGAAAGGTTCAACTGTTTCGCTGTGTAATTTATTGAGTAATTTTTGATGAGCTGCTGCTGTACGAGCTGGAATATTAATGTGCTCAGGCATTCTATCAAAATGGGCTTCTCTGTTATCTGTATTTATTTCATTGTACGCTAACATTCCTCTAGTATGTGAAACACGAGTGGTTGTTCTTACAATAACGGGTAATCTCAATTCTGCTGAAAGCTTAAATGCTTGCTTTGTCATTTCGTAAGCATCCTTTGGAGTAGCAGGGTTAAAAACTGGCACTGAAGCCATATTTCCCCAATACCTAGAATCTTGCTCGTTAGAACTAGAGTGACAACCAGGATCATCACAAACGATAATGACTAATGGTGCAATAATGGTTTGATAAGTGATAGACATTAATGGGTCGGAAGCAACATTCATTCCCACATTTTTCATCACACACAAAGCACTTTTATTTCCTATTGAAAAGGCAATGGCTTTTTCTAAAGCAATTTTCTCGTTGATGCTGTATTCAAAATAAGTAGCATCCTCTACATTCTCAGCAATCTGATGATTACTAACTAGGTTAAAGATTTCTGAAATCTCAGTAGATGGTGTGCCTGGATAGGAGAAAACACCATTAACTCCAGCCTCAATAGCACCTCTAGCAATAGCTTCGTTACCAATTGCACTCACTTTGTGAGGAGTGGAATAAGAAGTTAATATGTCAACTACTTTGTTTTCCATTAATCTTGATCAATTATCCCTGCTTCTTTAAACACTTTATCGTTGTGCTCTCCTAATCGTGGAGGCAAACTCATTACATTGTTTCTTTCTTTTAGATAATCCGTATCCATTGGTGCTGGAAATAACATCACCTCCTCACCATTTGGCAATACTGTTTTTACCATCAGCTTTTTAATGAAATCTAATTCTCCAACTTGTTTTACATCGTTAACTGGAGCAACAGCTAAACCAAGAGATAAACAGACTTCAATAAATTCAGTTGTTGTATAATTTTCCAAGCCTTTTCGGATATCCGCATAAACGTTCTCTTTATCTAATTTTCTTCCATTGTTTGTTGTTCTATTCTCTTTAGCACAATGCTCAAAACCTTCAATCTCCGTTACTTTTTGCCATTGCGAATCACTACCAACAGCCAAATACACATAGCCATCTTTTGTAGGGTAGCAGTTAGATGGCACAAAACTTCTGTGTTCATTTCCACTCCTTGTAAATAATTTAGAAACATCTTCAGCAAACTGGGTTTGAGGTAAAGCTGTAATTAACCACGAAGTAGCACATTGTGCCATAGAAATATCAATTCGTTTTCCTTTTCCTGTTTCTTTTTGTTCTAACATTGCTAAGAGAACTTGGGCAAAAGCTTCGTCACCAGCTTTTAAATCTATTAGTGGCAAACCACAAAGCATAGGATCTCTATCTGGTTCTCCTGTTAAATGCATATAACCTAACATGGCTTGTAATGCTGGATCATAACCAGCTCTATCAGGATAATCAGGTCCGAAAGCAGAAATTCCACACCATATCAATGCAGGATTCGCTTCTTTTAAAATATCGTAATCAATTCCAAATTGTTGGTAACGTTTAGGAAGTGTATTACACATAAACACATCTACTTCCAATTCTTTGATGATCTGCTTTAGCACCTGTTGATCATTGGTATCTTTTAAGTTTAAAGTTATGGCTTCCTTTCCTAAATTAGGAGCCATAAAATAAGCATGCAAATCATCCACACCAGTATCTTCACCAATATATCTATTTGGGTCACCAGGACTTTTTTGTCCGGGTTTACCAGAAGTTTCTATACGAATTACCCTCCAACCTAACTGAGCAAAACGTTCTGTTGCATAAGGTAACGTTAATGCTTGCTCGAGAGCTAATATGGTTTTTTGTTTTGTCATTTATCTAACTTTTGGCGATTAGCCTTTAGCTCTTAGCAGCCAATAGCAAAAGGCTAATAGCTTATTTTAAAAAAAAATTGGCTCTTCAAATTCACCATAAACATCTTTCATCACTTGTACTATCTCTCCAACTGTTGCATATTCTTTTACTGCTTCTATTATTGAAGGCATTAGGTTTTTATCTTCCTCAGCATCCTTTCTAATTGCATCCAGTTTTTGTTTTACTAAATCATTGTTTCTAGAAGCTTTAATTCGTTTTAACTTCTCAACTTGTTTGTCAGCAGCCTCTTGATTGTATGGATGAAATTCTACTTCTTTACTTTCTTCTTCTCTTGTAAAAATGTTTACTCCAACTTTATCTACATCTCCTGCTTGCATTCCCATCTCTCTGGTATATGCTTGCTTAGAAACAGATTCTTGAATTTTTCCAGTTGCTACTGCATTTACAATTCCTCCCCACTCATCTACCGTTTTCATTTCTTCCTTAATCTTCTCTTCAAAAGTATCGGTCAACGATTCTACATAATAAGAACCTCCTAAAGGGTCAACAGTATCACAAATTCCCATTTCATGAATCATTATTTGCATGGTTCTTAAAGAGATTTCTGCAGAATGTTCTGTTGGAATAGTGTAGGCTTCATCATAGCTGCATAAAGCCATAGTTTGTGTTCCTGATAACGCACTAATCAATGCATAATAGGCACTTCTTATTATGTTATTTTCTGGTTGTTCTTTGGTTAATCCACCTCCACCACCACCGGCAATCATTCTTAACCAACATGATTTATCATTTTTAGCTCCATATTCTTCTCTAATTATTTTTGCCCATAATCTTCTTCCTCCTCTAAACTTAGCAATTTGTTCAAATAGATTTCCATAAATATCGAAGTTAAACGATAATCTAGATGCAAAATCATCAATGTCAATTCCTCTGCTTAATGCACCATCAGTATAAGCTTTTGCAATACAAAAGGCATATGCCATTTCTTGTATTGGGTTAGCACCACTTTCTCTGATGTGATATCCGCAAACACTAACCGGACTATATTTAGGTACATGTTGTGCACAATATTCTATGGTATCAACAACCAATTTTACTGATTTATCAACTGGAAAAATCCAGGTTCCACGACCAATAAATTCTTTTAAAATATCATTTTGAGCTGTTCCTCTTAACTTACTAATATCGTACCCTGCTTTTTCTGCCATAGCTACATACATGGCAATTGCAATAATTGCAGAGCCATTAATGGTTAATGAAACGGTAATTTTATCTAAATCAATATTTTTAAAGGCAATTTCAAAATCATCTAATGTATCTACTGTCATCCCAACCCTACCAACTTCACCCATAGCTCTTGGATCATCGGAATCCAATCCACATTGAGTAGGTAAATCAAAGGCCACATTTAAACCTGATTGTCCGTTGGCAATTAAAAACTGAAAACGTTCATTGGTTTCTTCAGGAGAGGCAAACCCCGCATACTGACGAATGGTAAAAGGTCTTTTACGATACATCGTATTATGGATTCCTCTTGTAAAAGGATATTCTCCGGGCATTTCGTGTTTGCTATTAGAATTTTCCACATTAGCGGCCGTATAAATAGGATCTACTTCAATACCTGATTCAAGGTGAACTTTTTTAACACCTAAATCTTCGGCTGTAATCTTTGTTTTATTTTTTGTTGTACTCATTTTCTTTCTAAATTATTTATGGAACACTGATTGTTATGATAAAATATGATTTAATTCTATCTTAATAAATCATATTCATCTGCGTTATCTGTGTTCTAATTTTTTATCATAACAGTATTAAAATATTCTACAACTTCATCCACCTTTGTACTTGTTGGAAATGCTTTTGAAGCACCAATCGCTTCTAATTTCTCCACATCCTGTGCTGGAATATTTCCTCCAACAAACCAAGGTATATTTAACTTATTTTCATCCATTACTTCTTTCATCTTTTGAGCTAACACTAAATGTGTTCCTGAGAGAATAGAAAGACCAATGGTATCTACTTTATTTTCTATTGCCATTCGAACAATATCTTCAATAGATTTTCTTAATCCTGTATAAACAACTTCATATCCAGCTTCAATTAAACCGTGAGCAAGTACTTTAACACCTACATCATGTCCGTCTAATCCTGGTTTACTTAATAATACTTTCATTTTTATATGATTTTGAATTCAGAATGTTGAGTTCAGAATTCTTATTTCTGTTTCTTGTTAGTTTTATAACCTATTTCTTTTCTTGGTTTATTTTCCTGATGTATTAATTTCTTTATTGCGTTAAATACAATTTGAAATTGCTCATCATATTTTGTCTCTAATCTTTCAATTTTGTTTGCGAGTTCTTCATTTGTACTCATTAATTTTCTGAGCTGAACAAATGTTCTCATTATCGCGATATTCACTTCAATTGCTTTTTTACTCCTCAAAACACTTGACAGCATTGCAATTCCTTGTTCGGTTAAAGCAAAAGGAAGTGAAGGTGAAAACTTAAACTGACTAAGGTTATCACAATTTGTGATGAGCTCCTGCCATTCAGGTTTAGTTAATTGAAACATAAAATCTTCAGGAAATCTTTCTATATTCCTACGAATTTGCTGTTTTAAGGCACGCGTTTCTACTTCATATAACTTAGCTAAATGAAAATCAAGCAATACTTTTTCACTTCTCACAAATAACACCTGAGATGCGATGTTTTCTATTTTTACTACTGTACTCACTTTTAAATTAAGAATTCACGTTTATTTTTTTTCTTTTTTCTTTCTACTAATAGACCCAGAATAACCAACTACAAGACTAGGTTCTAGAAAATTAAAATGCTGGCTTGCAGTTCCTCCCTCCAAAGAAGTAAGGATATCAGGTAAATTTATATATCCAGCTTTCAGTTTTCCCAATATAAATAAGTGCTTAAAAAAATCAAATTGCATTCCAATACTTGCTGAAAAACTGTATCCTGCTAGATGAAATGATTTTCTTCCTTCTGCGTTATTATGTTTTGGTTTACGCTCAATTATTTCTACTTCTGAATCCGGAATCATCATCCCCATGCCAAAAGTACCCTGTACTGAAAGCGCATTTTTCAAATTCTTTGAAATCCATAGTTGCTCCAATCTACCTATTTCAAATCCGAAATCATTTAATCCATCACAATGTTCAAACTCTGCAACAAATTCACCTGGTAAAGAATCTAAATAATCAGTATGAAGAATTTCTTCATTAGAATCTTCTCCAACAACTACCATTGTGTGATCATAAACTCCTTCAAATTCCCCACTTCTAATTTCTCCAGTAAGGTATGTTGCTTGTTTCTTCATTTCATATTTCATGTGATCCTGACCAAAAGTGATAAATGTTTTGTCATTAATAAAATAACCCAATCTCCAGTTATACATTGGAATACTGAATGTTCCAGGATTAATATAAGTAGTAAAATCATGCTTGTAAGAATCATCCGTAGCCATTATATCAGTAATAGTAAAATCATATATATCACCAGTAAAACTAATATCACTGTGGCTATAATAAGCTTTAGGATAACCCCAATAGAAATATAAATTTCCTTTTCTTTTAAATATATGCCTGGTTTCTGTATTTCCGATATCAGAATTTACTGAAGGCGTAGTTGATTCGCTACTATTCTCAGTGGCAACTTGAGAATAACCTAAAGTTGAAACGAAAGAAAGCAATAGGATAATTGCTAATTTGAATGTTTGTTGATTTATCATGTTATCCATTTTTAATTTTCATTATTTAATATTATTACAGAAGCAATTGCTCCTGGACCACCGATATTATGTGAGATGCCTCTTTTGGCTCCTTTTACTTGTCGTTCTCCAGCAGTTCCTCTCAGATGATTGGCAATTTCAACAACCATTCTTACTCCTGTTGCACCAACTGGATGGCCACATGAAAGCAATCCTCCACTTACATTTACCGGAATTTCGCCACCAAACTGAGTTGACTTTCCTCTAATCATATCTTTCGCCTCACCTGGCTTACATAATCCTAAATCTTCGTAAGTCAACAATTCAACTATCGAGAAACAATCGTGCACCTCAACCAAATCTATTTCATCAATTGGTTTGGTAATTCCTGCTTGTTTATAGGCCATAGCTGCGGCATCTTTTGTCGCTTGGAAAGAAAGAAAATCGCATTTAGGGTCAAAAAATGGTAAATCCCATCCTGTTGAAACTGATAAACCAATTCCATCAACAAAAACAGGATTGTGTTTTGCCTTGTCAACATCTTCTGCTCGAACCATAATTACACAAGCTGCTCCATCAGTTGTAGGACAACTATCCATCACCGTTAATGGATCTGCAACCATTGGTGAACTCATAACTTGTTCCATTGTGCAAGCTATCCTGTGGTGTGCTTTTTCGTTTAATGTTCCATGAAGGTGATTTTTCACTGAAACATTGGCTATATCTTCTTTTGTTAAACCAAATTCATGCATCATTCTTTTGGCGTAAACTGCAAAAGTTCCTGCTGCAGTAAATCCTTTTTGATAATAAGGATGAGACAATTCAACCATCATCTTAACAATACTATCTTGCGGAGAACGGTCTCTTAATTTTTCTACACCTAATGCCATTGCCACATCACATTCACCAGCAGCTAAAGCATTGGCAGCATTTCTTATGGCATCAGCTCCTGAAGCACAAAAGTTAGAAACTCTTGTTACCGGGATTCCATAGAGGTTAAGTGGTTCAACTAAATCCATTCCACTCCTTCCTTTAAAAACTCCTATCTCTGGAAAAGCAGTTGACAGCCATGCGCCTTGTACTTCATCTAATCCAATTCCTGCATCTTTAACAGCTTGAGTTGCGGCATCTCTAACTAAGTCTTCATAACTTTGATTAAAAAGTTCTCCAAACTTGGTAACACCAAGACCAATTATTGCTATGT
>CAYRAD010000003.1:0-15872 GCA_964422135.1 uncultured Vicingus sp. | reverse complement strand
TTGATTAAAAAGTTCTCCAAACTTGGTAACACCAAGACCAATTATTGCTATGTTTCGTTTCATATTTATAATTTATCTACCAATTAATGGAACGCTGATGACACTGATTTTTTATGATAGAAAATGATTTGATTTTGCTAACATCCAATTCTTTAGCTTTCTTTATTTTATCATAATTAATCATAACCATCTGCGTTATCTACGTTCTATTCTTTTATGCACTTCCAAAAGTAGTTCGGCTTCTTATCATTCTCCATCATTTTTCTTAATACCAATTCCACTTTATCTCCAATGTTAATTGTATTTGCTTCAGAAGGGGACATGTCATCTGTTTGTTGAACAGTTACTCTTCCTCCTCCATCTAAATCAATGATTACCATATTTGTTGGTGCAAATGAATTGGGGAAATAATGTTCGCTGGTTACAGTATAGACTGTCCCTTTTTTACCTAGTTGTTTTTGTTTGAATTCAGTATGATGACATGCATTACATCTTGCTGCTCTCATGTAATATACTGTTCCACATTTAGCACATTCGTAACCTTTTAAATACATCAAGCCCTCTTTTTCTCTTTCACTAATCATTTCAGAAGAGAACATATCAATAGATTCATATCCTCGACCTGTAAACTTTCCTTGTTTTCTTAAGGTGAGATAATCTTGATAGGTTTCAATGTCTGTAAATTGATGATTAAATGATTGTCCTTCGACAAGTTCAGGGTGACAACTATTAATTTCGATTACATTCGTTCCATTTAAATAATCAAATAAAACAACGTTTCCTTGACCATTTTCAATAGCATTTATTAATAAAAGTAATCCATGACAAGCTCCTGTATTTCCAACTTCATTGGCAACAGTATCTTTCATTAACTGTTTTTCCAAATCAAACCCAGCTTTCTTTAATTGTCCGAAAGCTATTTTAGCATAAGGAGAATGAAGTATCACTTGGTTAACTTTCTCAGCATCGATGTTACTTAATTTCAATGCTAAATCGAGGTTCTTTTTAAATCCTTCTGTTCTAGCAAAACGAGCATCGTACTGAACGGCTTCTCCTTTGTAATTAAACTCTTCTGCTAAAGCTGATGAGTATGATTTAGTATTCGTTATTTCAGCAATTCCTTCATCAGCAGCAATAAGCATTGCAACCCCAGCGTGACCAAAAGCTGCTCGAGTTTCTTTTCCTATTTCAGGATAGTAAACCTCAGCAGCAATAACCAAAATATTTTTGTATTCACCACTCTTTATCAATTTATCAGCCATCAATAGTGCATCAGAACCAGCTCTAACACTTGTTCCTAAATCCATTGCTAAGATTCCTTGTTTTAAACCCAATATATCTGCAACATAAGAAGCATGATACCTGCTTTTAAAAACTGGAGTTGTTGTTGCGAAAATGACTCCATCAATTTTCAAGTTTAAAGTTTCATGTTTCAAATTGGATGCGGCTTGATATGCTAGTGTAACAATATCTTCATCTGTATAACAAACAGCATGTTGACCCTTTCTTCCTAACCTGGGGTGTAGGGTTTTATTTGAGATTCTAAACTCAGGTAATGCAATACTGTATTCTTTTATATAACTCATTTGTCTGTTTTCAATTTATATACTTCTCGATACAATTTCTCGTTCCTCGAAATCACTCGAAGTGACAATTCATATTCTATTCTTAATTCGACATTCATCATTCTACAATCCCAACTCTCTACCTATATTTATTTTCAAAATTTCTGATGTACCTCCACCAATCAATGTAAATCGAGCATCACGTAAATAGCGTTGCAGCGAGTATTCTGTTGCATAACCATAAGATGCTAAAACTCTTGAAGCTTGGTCGCAAATAGAGTTGGCACATTCTGATGCATACAATTTGGCAATCATTGATTCTTTATGTCGAGGTAAATTGTTGTCGCTTAAATAAGCTGCGTAAAACACATAATGTTTAGCTGTTTGTAGTTGAACTTCCATTTCTGCAAACTTCATTTTTACTGCTTGAAATTTTCCAATAGGCTTTCCAAATTGTTCTCTTTCTTTGGCATATTGTAATGCATCTTCAAAAGCAGCTGTTGCAACACCAATAGATAGTGCAGCAGTCATAATTCTAATCTCTGCCAATATCTCCATTAAACATTTTGTTCCCCCACCAATCTCACCTAATAAGTAGTTTTTTGGAAGTTTTACATTGTCAAAAGCAACCTCACTGGTTACGGAACCACAAGCCCCTAATTTGTCAATTTTCTTTCCGACAGTTACCCCTTCCAAATTAGATGGAACAAAAAAGATGGATAATTTATCGTGGTTATCTGTTTTTGCCAAGACAGTAAAAAAGTTGGCAACTGGTGCAGATGTAACCCATGTTTTTTGACCACTCAACAAAAAGTAATCTTCTTTCACCAATGCTTTTGTTTTGATAGCAAACAAATCACTTCCGGCATTGGGTTCAGTCATGCAGATAGCACCTATTTCCTCCCCTTTCATGGCAGCATCAAAATGACCTTTTACTTCCTTATCACCAAATCGATATAAGAAATAAGTTGCCATTAGTGATTGCATTGTGCAAGCTGCAGCAAGCGACATCGAGCCCCTTGAAAGTTCTATCACTGCTAAACAGTATGAAAGAATATCCATATTGGTACCACCAGCATCTTCAGGATAACGCATGCCAAAAAACCCTAATTCTCCAACTTCCTTAAAAAGTTCCATAGGGAATTCAGCATTTTCATCAATTGCTGCTGCCTGAGGCATCACCCTCTTATCAACAAAATCTATAAAAGTTTGTTGTACGGATTTTTGTATGTCGTTTAGTTCGAAATTCATAGTACTACGTATTACGAATTTTAGAATTACTAATATTAACTATCCGCTTATACAACAAGCCTTTTGATGTGAAATTTGCAAGAATTCCTAATTCCATTTTTTTCATTTTTAAATAACTGTGTAATTGATCAATATTGTTTTTTCTAAAAGAATTGCCTTTTTTAATTTCCAAAATAATTTTATCCTCAATAATAAAATCAGTATATCCTTTTGCTATAACCTCATTTGCAATAACAATCTCAACCTTTTCTTGTTCAGTAAATTTTATTTTTTCTTTCTTAAGCTGAGCAGCAATAGCCTTTTGATAATATTTTTCCAAATACCCATAACCCAATGTATTATAAACATCAAATAAGATTCCTACAATCTTATATGAAAGTTTTGGAAATAATAAATCTTTATTTTTTACTGTATATCCTGTCATTCGTAATTCGTTTATTCGTAATTCGTAGGAATCACAGCCATAGCTTCTATCTCTATTAAAGCAGGATGATCCAATAAATCAACTACGAAAATCATGCTCATGCATGGATAATGTCTTCCCATGATATTTTTCCATATTGTCCCAAGCTCACCCCTTGTTGCTAAATATTGGTCTCTATCTTTACAGAAACATGTCATTTTGCAGATGTCTGTTGGTTTGCCTCCAGCTTTCTCTACAATTGCAACAATGTTTTTTAAAGCTTGTTCAAATTGAGGAACCAATTTATCGCTTGCAAATTTCTCCTCAGCTGACCAACCAACTTGTCCGGCTAGAAAAAGTGTTCTTCCTTTAGCGGCTAATATTCCATTAGCATATCCTTTGGGTGTTGGCCAACCTTCCGGTAATATTGTTTCGTGTGTGCTCATAATTTTTATATTTCTCAAAAAGTGTCCGTTCGAGTGTTTTGACTTTTTTAGTCAAAATGTAACGAGAACAACTTTTTCTAAAATCATTTATTCTCGATACAATTTTTCTCCACTACGTTTCAAAAAATCACTCGAATTGACAATGATTTCTGATTTCTATTTTATTTCAATCCATATTCATTAACCGCTTGTTCTTCAGTTATCACTTCATTTAATAAATCCAATTTTACAGAATCTCTATCTCTTTCTTTAGGGTTTCCGTATCCACCACCACCTCCAGCAATTTGTTTGTAAATGGTTCCATCCGGAATTCCTTCAACAATATCTTTACTCATTGGCACATGCTCTTTTCCGTCAGGATAGGTTAATGAGATGCTGTTTAAAACACTTCCTTTTCCTCCGAAAAGACCATAATTCTGTTCCACATCACCATCACCAAAAACAACCATTGTAGCATTATCTCCACCCATTTTTATATTGGTTTCAACCCCTAAACCACCTCTCCATTTTCCAACTCCGCCAGAGTTAGTTAGGTATTCGTGTTTTAGAATTAAATGAGGTGTTTGTTGTTCGTACATTTCATAATCCTGATCCAACAATCCTCCAGAAGCATCAATCATCCCAATATGATCATAACCATCATCTCCTTCTAATGCTCCTGAACCTCCTTTTAATCCCATAAAACAGATGTCAACATATTTCTCATTTGTTCTTGGATGATCTCCAGTAAACAATGAACACAATAAATGATTCCAACCAGCTGTAACCCTTCCCGGCATAGCTGGACCTAATGCTTTAAATATTGAATCTGCTACTTGAGGACATAAATGGTTTCCGAAAGTTGTTGCTTTTGGATAGGAAGCATTTAAGATAGTTCCTTCAGGAACGATATAAGTTAATGGCCGAATCATTCCCTGATTATGAGGAATGTTAGGATTAACCATTTGTAAAAATGTTAAGGTAATTGCAGAACAAGACGAAGTGTAAGTACCATTTACAAAGCCATTTGTTTGTGGTGAAGTTTCTGAGAAATCAAAAATTATTTCTTCATCCTTTACAGTGATAATGGCTTTAATTTCAAACTTTGAACCCGGATGTTTCCCATCGTAATAAACCATGCTACTTCCTTCGTACTTTCCATTTGGCACTAATGCAATTTCTGATTGCATCATGGTTTCTGTACTGTTAAAAAGCTCTTGTTTATGCGCATTGTAACTCTCAACTCCATATTTAGAAACCAATGCTTTTAATCTTCTTTCCCCTAAACTACAAGCACCAATTTGAGCTTTAATATCTTCCTGAACCATCGTTAATCGAATATTGGCAAAGATCAGGTTCCAAACATCTTCTCTAAATTTTCCTTTTTCATAAAGCTTAACAGCAGGTATTCTCAATGCTTCTTGCCAAACTTCTGTTGCGTTTGGATTATATCCTCCTTGAACAGCACCTCCAATATCTGCTTGGTGACCTTTTGCTGCCGACCAACCGATTAATGTTCCTTCACAAAATATGGGTTTGAAAATGGCTACATCGTTATTTTGGTTTCCCATAGAGAACACATCATTATGTATAATAATATCTCCTTCAAAAATATCATCGCCATACTGGTCTAAAATAACTTTACAAACTGGTCCAAGCGAAAAACTTAGAATAGGTAAATTCTCCGTTTGTTCCAGCATGTTTCCTTCAGCATCATACAACCCTGTAACAAAATCTTTTGCTTCACACAGAATTGGAGAACGTGTAGTCTTAGTCAATGAAATACTCATTTCATCCGTTATCGATTTAAACGCTCGTTGAAAAATGCTCAATAATATTTTGTCTATTTTCATTTTTATTTTGTTGGAACGCTGATGACGCTGATCTGTTATGATTTTGTAAGATTTGTATCTACTGTTATCATAATCATCCGTTTTACCTTCCTACCTCAGGTAGGTCTGCGTTCTATTTTTTATCCATAATACATTCTTAATTCTACTTTCTTAATTCTACATTCACACTACCTGTAATTCTTTAGATGAGTCAATTATTTTTAATAATTTTTCACCATATTTATGTTTTGCGGCAACTTCTTTTAATGCATTGATGTCCAACAATCCTGATTCTTCAATCCAAAGTGCTATTGCACATAAAGCAGAACCTTTTTTCCCAGCCATTTTATCAAAATCAAAAACTTTAGCTGTTAAATTTTCAGGAATGGAAACTTTAGCATCTACATACAGATTAGGAAGTTCAATTCCTTTTCCCTGAACTTTTAAAAGTCCATTATCTGAAACAACGATTGAAACATCTGGTTTTTCTAAGCCTGTGTAATTGATCTCATTTTTAGATAAAATAACTTCTCCTAACGAAAACCCTGTTCCAACAGTTATAGGATATTCTCCTTTCATTGTTGCAGACAGTCCCGACATGATAGCTGCTTCTGCCAATAGTTTGGCTGCCGACTGAACACCACCACCAGCAGAACCTGCTATAATAATTCCAACTGTGCCTTCTATAGCTGATTGATATTTTGTTTCAAGAACCTGTTTGTCGTTTATTAATGAAACTGTTTCTTTCACTTTATTTTTACCAACAGGATAATTATTATTCAGCAACACCTCATCTTTAATCCATCCAGTTAATTGCTCTATTTTTTTTGCCCCATAAGGCTGACACAAACTAGAAATTTCTACTAACGAAAATCCTGGTGTTTTAAATGCTTCCACCAATTTTTCAGTAATATTTTTTGGATTATTTACTCTAGCAACATAAGCCGCACCAGCTTGATGAGCTAACTGGCATACATCGAAAGGAGGTGCATCGTCCTGAATGTGTTTTTCTTCTTTAAACTCGTTGGTTGTCAATCCACTTACCTGACCACCAGTCATTCCATAAATCAAATTGTTCATCACAATCAATGTCATATCAACGTTTCTTCTTGATGCTTCCATTAGATGTTGTAATCCTATAGTTGCTCCACCATCTCCTTGCATGGTCACCACTTTTTTGTTTGGATTTTCCAATCCTAAAACTACTCCCAAAGCTAAAGCTGGGGATCTTCCATGCAATCCATGAATAGTATGTGTATTGAACAATGGATCTATTAATCCATTACATCCAATATCACTTACCATCACCACATCCAATGGATTATATCCACATTCAGTTAAAGCTTTTGATAAATATTTTACCGAAGGAGCATGCCCGCAGCCCGGACAAAATGGTGCTTTTACTCCTGATAACATTTCATTTTTCATCTTACTAAGCGAATTCGTTTACAATTTCTGAAGGAGCAATCATGCTTCCAGATTTATTTATACTTTTTACTTTTTTGTTATTTCGTTTCCCGAAAATTATTTCTTTCAATTGTCCATTTAAATTTTCTTCTACAAATAAAACATCATCGTATGAATCAATGATATCGTAAATTTCATTTGACAATGGAATTAGCGTTTTAACAATTAATAAAGAAACTTTTTGATTTTTGGCTTGTATTTCTTCAACTGCATCAATTGCAGCTAAAGCCGAAATTCCATAAGAAATAATCAATTTAGATGCTCCTTCTTCTTTTTTATAATCAAAACAAGCAAGCCCCGTTGCTTTTGTATTAATTTTTTCAGCTAATCTTTTAGTAATGTTTAGTGATTCTACGTTTTTCACAATTCTACCTTCTTCATTATGCATAGAAGCATTTATTCTAACCTGATGCTCATTGTTATTCACATCTAAAAATGGAGCTATCAAATCTGCTCCAGCTTGATATGATTTATATTCTCCAGTAATTTTAGGTTTCTCTCTGTTTACAGGTTTAATCTCTTCTAATTTAGAGATGTCAAAACTCTTGCTTGTCATCACCATTTCTTTAGAAGTCAATAAAATAACAGGAGTCCTTAATTGAACAGCTGTTTCCATTGCTTTTTGAGAAAGTGACCAGCAATCCTCAAAGCTAGCTGGACAAAAAGTAGGAACAGGAAAACCTGAAATAATTCCGTTAACTATTCCTAAATCTCCTTGTGCTCCAATAGTTGCCGATCCTGTGCTTGGTCCTAAACGTTGAGTAATTACCAACACCATTGGCAATTCCATTACATAAGCCATGTTCAACGATTCTACCATTAAAGCCAGCCCTGGAAATGCAGTTGCTGTAACGGGTATTTTTCCTGCAGCCGAAGCTCCTGACATCCATTGCAATACCGATATTTCATCGGGTGCTGGATAAAAAGATGAAAATCTTTTCTGTCCGTAAGAGTAAAATCTATTAGAGGGAGTTATTGGGTAGCCGATAAAAATATCTGCTCCAGACCTCACCAATGCTTCAATAATCAGCATCGAACCGTCAATAAATGTATTTTTAATTTCTTTTCCCATTGTATTTATAGGTTAATATTCATTCTTTTTATTAGAACGCTGATGACGCTGATTGTTATGGTTTTTAAGGTTTAAACCTGTATTTATCATAATCATCCGTGTTACCTGCCTACCGCAGGCAGGTCTGCGTTTCATTTTTAATTCACCATTTCCTCACTGCCCTTTTTCTTCTTAAAGCCATTGGGCATTAATATTTTGTTGTAAACAATAAATGCTCCTCCAATACCTGTTTCGCAATTGTAGCTTTCACCTAAAAAAACAGTTGTGTTTACCTGTTCGATAATGGCAGGTCCATTAATTTTGAAATTACTGTTCAGGATGTCTCCATCATAAACTGGTACTTCTTGCATTTCATCTTTTTCAGGAACATAAGCCATTCTTCTATCTTTTAAAGCTTCCTCTAATGTGCTTGCTCCTTTTACTATATTTCCAGATAATGAATGAGGTTTTTCTGTAATGCCAACTGCTCTAAATCGAATATTGATTACTTCCAATTCTGTTCCTTCTTCTTTTAAATCGTAGCCGAACTGACGGCTGTGCTCCTTATGAAAAGCTTCTTTGATTGCTTCCAAATTAAATCCATAAACATCATCCATAGAAACCTCTAATGGAACTTCATGGAATTGACCGATATATCTTAAATCTAAAGAAGGGATGTATTCAATTTTATCTTCGGTAATTCCTTCTGCAATCAAAGTTTTAATTGCTTCAGCCTTCATTTCATCATACAATCTTAAAAATTCAACTTTATCTAAACCAGAAAGTTTTGTTAAATATGATCGAACATAGTCATGTTTTAAATCGCCCAACAACATACCTGCAGCACAAAAAATTGGTGCAACACTAGGCACTACAAACATTGGTATTTCTAACTCTCGACAAATTTCTCCAGCGTGAATCGAACCTGCTCCACCTGCACAAATCATTAAAAACTCTCTAGGATCATAACCTCTTTCTACAGAAACCTGACGAACACCTTGTGCCATGTTCATGTTGATTACCCTATACATTCCGGCAGCAGCTTTTTCAGCACTAAGGCCAAGGCCTTCTCCTAAAACTTTCCCGGTTACCTCAATGGTTTTGTCTTTATTTAATTTGTATTTTCCTCCTGCAAAGAAATTAGGATCTAAATATCCTAAGATTAAATCTGCATCTGTACAAGCAGGGTTCTCGCCACCTCTATCATAAGAAATTGGGCCTGGCAATGAACCGGCACTTTTTGGTCCCATCTGCAATAAGCCGCCTTCATCAACCCAACCAATACTTCCTCCTCCTGCACCAATGGTAATAATATCTAATGTTGGCAATGCCACTCTATATCTATCAATATCAGCATCTGTACTGGTAACACATTGTTTGTTCACCACTAATGATGCATCAAAACTGGTACCTCCCATATCCATGGTAATGCAGTTATCATATCCTAATAAATTGGCATAATAAGCACCAGCGATTGGTGCAGCAGCAGGACCAGAAAGAACTGCAACAGCGGCAATCTTACAAGCTATCTCAGGAGTTACAACACCTCCGTTAGATTGCATAATCATTAGCTTACCGTTGAAGTTTAATTTTTTAAGCTTCCCTAATAATGATTTTAAATAGGAATCTACCACTACTCCGATATACGCATTTACAACAGTTGTACTTACCCTCTCATAAAATCTTACGGAAGGCAATACTTCATAAGAAGCAGAAATAAATGTATCTGGTAATGCTTTTCTTAAATACTCGGTTGCTGCGTTTTCATTCTCACTATTCAAATAAGAATTCATAAAACAAACTGCAGCTGCCTCAACCTTTTCCTCTTTTAGTTTTGAAATAATAACATCTAACTCTGAGTAATCAACTTTGTGTAAGATATTTCCTTCAGCGTCAATTCTTTCATCAATCGTATATCTTAAATATCTTGGAACTAAAGGGGTAACATTTTTAAAGTGATTGTCATATCGTTCTTCACGAATTCCTCTTCGCATTTCTAAAGCATCACGGAAACCTTTGGTAGTGATTAATGCGGTTTTTGCACCACCTAAAGTCAACAAGGCATTTGTTGCAACAGTAGTTCCATGAACTATAGTATCAATGTTATCAATGAACTCAGCTTCTGGCAAATTCAACTTTTCTGCCATTTCCTTTAAGCCGGTTATAAACCCTTCAGACGAATCTTCGGGAGTAGATAACGTTTTGTGCATCAAAGAATCACCATTATCAGCTACCAAAAAAAAGTCGGTAAAGGTTCCTCCTACATCTATGCCAATTTTGTATTTCATATTCATTTAATTTGAACGTAGATGACGCTGATTGTTATGATTTTATAAGATTTAACTCTGTGTTTATCATAATCATCTGTGTTATCCGCGTTCTACTTAGTGTTTCGAAACTTAAGAGTGCTTAAATTCTGCTTTAGCTCTTGGTCCGTTGGTCATGAAATTATCCAAACCTATTTTCATGTCTTCAGTTAAGATGCATTCTCCAAAAAGTTTTGATTCTAATTCTAAGGCTTCGTTTAATGGTAATTTAATTCCATCATAAATTGCCTTATTCATAATGTCATCAATTTTTTTACTCAAATGACCAATGTTGATTTCCTTAGGAGCTAAATCTTCTTTGATACCTCCCTTCATAAAATCACGAGGCTGAACTTCTCCTTTTACTAGTTTTTTTGCAAAACCTACTGCTCCTTCCACTAAATCTCCTTCTATTTCTTTATCTATTAATCCTATTTCTAAGGCTTCTTTTCCAGATACTGGTCGTGCAGTACGAAGGATTTCTGCAGCAACATCAACCCCGACTAATCGTGGTAAACGTTGTGTTCCTCCTGAGCCTGGAATAAACCCTAAATTCACTTCAGGTTGACAAGCTACAACAGGCAATCCTTTTTTGGCAACTCTTGCTGTACAAGTAATTGCCAATTCGTTTCCGCCACCAAAAGCAAAACCATTTAATGCACAAACCGTTGGCTTTTTACAATCTTCAATGGTATTAATCAATTGTTGGAAAGTATGAGAATTGTTATATCCTTCTTCGGGAGTTTTTAAAGCAGCCAACATATTGATATCAGCACCAGAGACGAAAGCTTTTGTTCCAAAACCTGTAATTACAATTCCATCAACACTTGCGTCATTTTCGGCTTTTTCAATTTCAATTTTTAATTCTTTTAAAACTGCAAGATTCAAGGCATTCAACACTTTTGGTCTTCTGATGGTCAGTACTGCGATGTTATCATTTTTTTTTGCCACAATTCTTGAAATTGTCCAGCCACCAGCTGCTTTTGCCTTATCCAATGATTTTGGGAAAGGGAATTCGGTATGTTCTTCACACCATGCTGCGACCAACGCATGTGATTCGTCAATTCCAATTTTGTTCATCAAAGTAAATGGAGCGGCTATTACCAATGCAATTTCTGCAGCCATATCCAAATCATTTACATTGGTAATCCCCAAATCGATGATGTAACAAACCAAGGCGAAATATCCACCTAAGAATTGTTTCCTCAATACTTCTGCTTTCGCAGGGTCAACCGTTACTTCTTCTCCTCTTTTAGCAGTATCCCACATGGTTCCGTTAGCTGTTGCTTCCTGCAAGGCTTTGGGAGACCTGAACCAAGGAATATGTGTTTCACGCATTTCTTCCAATCCATGATTGGTAATCGGATTACCACCGGTTAGGTTTAATGCTGTAAACGGTCCAACTCCCTGATGTAATGTTTTTTGAGCCATTTTGTCTATTTCCTTAATAGAACCATACCCTTTCTCTAAGCATAAAATCGCTAATTCACACAATCCTTCAAATATGGGGTCAATGGCATAACCGTAAGAGCTTTGTACTTCAATAGGGACTTTTCCGATTGCTTCGTAAAAACCTAGTAAATCTGCTGTAATATGACGGTCAGTCGCCTCACCTGGAACTACCTCAACAATAGGATTTCTATCTGCAGGAAAGAAATAATGAGTGACCAAACATCTTTTTTTATTGGCTATATTTCTGAAGATAACCTCTGGTTTCATGTGAGAAGAATTAGACAAGAACAAACAAGAATCATCTGTTAATGCTTCCACTTGTTTAAATATAATGTCTTTAATTCTACCATCTTCAGTAGCAGCTTCCAAAACAATACCTGATCCTCTTACTAATTCATAATCTGACGAATAAGCAATGGAATTTTTCATTGTTTCAGCCATTTCAGGTTTAAAAGCTCCTGTTTCAACTCCTTTACTAATTTTCTTTTCGATTTTTGCTTTCGCTTTTGCCAAAGCCTCAGAAGAAATATCGATAATTACAAATTCAACATTGTTTTTCCAAAACACTTTTGCAAAGTGTAAACAGATGTCTGGACCAATTTGACCAGCGCCAATAACTGATAGTTTGCTGAAGTTTAAATTTTTATACTGATAAGCCATTTTATTAAATTTTATTATTAAATAATATGAGTCTGAAAATTAGCAATTAATTAGTCGAAGGACTATGATAATCATCATAGAAAACAATAGGATTGTGAAGAAATTCACAAATTAAAAACAACTATAATCTGGTCGTTTTATATTACGATATTTTTGTTTTTTAAGGTATGTAAATAAGACATTCACAATTTAAGAATTTAAAGACTCAAGTGGTTGAGCTTTAGAATCAACATCGGGGTTTTTTTCGTAATGTTGCTTAGCGATTAAAGCAGCTCCGTGTGAAACCACAA
This sequence comes from uncultured Vicingus sp., assembly GCA_964422135.1. Lineage (GTDB taxonomy): Bacteria > Bacteroidota > Bacteroidia > Flavobacteriales_E > Vicingaceae. The sequence continues at coordinate 3,170 of CAYRAD010000003.1, read as the reverse complement.
ATTGAGGATGTTCCACAATTTCGATGTCCTTATTAAATTTTTCGGTTAAAATTGTTTTTAAATAAGGATGATGGCCAATTACTCCTCCTATCATGAAAGTAGGAAGATTAGGTTCTATTCTCATTTTGGCAACTTTATTGGCAATAGAAATATAAATACCTCTAGAAATATCTTGTGGTGACATACCATCGAAAATCCAATTCATTATTTCTGTTTTAGCAAAAACAGTACAGAAGCTGTTTAACTCTTTATCAAATGTAGAGAGAGAAGCCAAACTACTCATGTTAGCAATATTAATATTGGTTTGTTCTGCTATTTCTGATAAGAACGAACCAGTACCAGCAGCACATTTATCATTCATATAAAAGTTAGCAACAACATTTTCTTCACTGCACTTTATTACTTTAATGTCTTCACCACCTATGTCGAGAATATTTTTTTCTCCAGGGTGTAAAAAAGATACCCCAGTAGTTGCACAACTAATTTCAGTTTTTATTATATCAGCTTCAACAAAATGTTTTCTTCCATAACCTGTAGCACAACTATATTTAATATTAAAACTAGAGGAAATAGCGTTCATCACATTTTTCTTCGATTGCTTGTCTCCTGTTAATGTTGGTAATAAATAATGGAAAACAGCATTCCCATTATCATCAATAACTGTAAACTTATAGTAAGCAGAGCCTAAATCTATTCCTAAGTAACAGTTTACATTTTTAAATGAAGATGCTTGAATCGTATTATCAATCATTCCTTTATTTAAAATCTTTTTGGTTACATCACCAGCAACGCCAGGAACTCTTGAAATAATATTTTTGTTGGTCATGGCTTTTACCATGTTTGTAAACGCAAGATTTAAGGACGTTCTGACGTAATGTTTTTTACCATACTCAACTATTTTACCATTAAAATAATCAATTTCTGTTGGTCGGTTGTTAATTAAATCTCCGGCAAGAGAAGGAAAATGATCACCACCTTTTTTAAGGTATTTCATGCAACTTCTAACAAAGGTATCAGGAAACCTGATTTTTTCTTTTTCAGCAACTTCAACCCCTTCATTAATGATTTGCTCTATTAATTCAACTGTATCAGGGTCATTCATTGCCTCTGCCATTGTTAGTTTTCCTACACCACACAATGGACTTAATGCTGCATTAAGAATAGTTTTCTCCCAAATTTTTCCTAACAAGTCAAATGAATTAATCACCTTAACTTCCAAATCAGCTTTTTTAAACCATTCGGCTAAATGTTCAGCTGTTTCAGTAATTGCATCATCAATAGATGCAAGGTAAGTTGGAGGTGTAACAAATGTTACTTTGGTTATATTCGGAGCAAATAAATTACCAGCAAAATTGATAACCATTCGTAGGGTTCTTGATTCTCCAATAATGTCGGAAGCAATATTTTCAGTATCAATACCATTCATAGCACAAACTACAGGGAAATTACTGTTTTTAAAAGAGGCTACTTTCTCAACAACTCCTCCTAAATAATTAGCTTTAAGAGCCAGGATAATCAAATCTAAGTCAAGTGTTTCTAGCTCTTCAACAGTGTTATAAACATGATCAAACTTCACCTCTTTATTAAATCCTCCTTCCAGCTTAGCCCCTTCTTTTTCAATAAGATCTAATTTATTTTTATCTATATCAGAAATGGCAACTTCACAACCAGCATCCTTTAACAGAGTGGCTATTATCATTCCTACGGGTCCAATTCCTACAACTCCGACTTTTTTTATCTTATTCTTATTCATCTTATCCTGCTTTTAATAAGCTTAATACTTTTCAATCGCCTAATTATTAACTACATTTTCTGTTTCTAAATCAATGATGTAAACATCAGCAGCAGTTGATTGAGTTTTATATTGTTCAATAATAGTTGCTAATTTTTCTTTTGCCTCATCCGTTAATTTTCCATTCTCCAGAGCATATTTCTCTCCAATAATTATAGCTAGAGAAATCGTAGTCTTTTGATTATCAATTTCATTGTTAACCTTTCCTAAACACCCTGTTAAACATCTTCCAACTTCATCTAAACTACGTGGACAAAAACAACCTTCTTCTGGTGATTTTTTATAATCAGGATTGTTAAGAAGCATTTTATCAGGAAAAATTAATGCTACTAATTGTTGTTTACTGTTTTGAGTAAACTCCACATAATCAACATAGTGACAAGTCCCCATTAATAAATCAGTAACTTCTTCTGAGCTAAGTTTTCCTTTTCCGGAAAAATTAAAATTTGCTATGTTATTACTTTCCTTCACTATGAGGTTACCATTTTAGCATCTACAATTTGTTCGATAAAGGTTTCCATTTTTGTAACACTTTGTCCTTCTGAATAAAAGCGTAAATCACATAAATCACCTTCAATAGTAAGCGTAGGAATTCCTAATGCTTTAGTTAATCTTTGAGGCATTCCGAAATTAGAATTGGAATTATTAAAACATGTTTTTGCATCATGGAAAATAATACCATCTATTCTAAAGTCTTTAACCAGTTTGGTTAAGTATTTTTCTTTTGCTTCTTCACTTCTATTGATAAAAATTTCAGTGTATGCTTTGGCAGAAGATTCAAATGGATCTTTTGGATCGAAAGCATCAAACACCCAGCTATTACAATAAGTTGAAGCTACAACAGCAGCATTATTTTGAAGGAACAATTCAGACATTGGTCTTAGCTTACCCCAAATAGGCATTCCATCCCAATAAATTCTGCAACCTTCTTTTTCAATAAATCCTACTCCTTTTTCAACGTTTCCTTTTAATTCTTCAAGCAAGGTAGCGTAATAATCTTTTGCTTGTTGGGTTCCTCTAAGAACTACAATTGGTCCCATATGAATAGTAGCATCGAAAAAGCTAATAGGAGATGGTGAGTTTGTGGCAGTCCACAACACTTCTTTCCATAAATCGGTAGCTTCTTTACTTAACCTAATGGTTTCTCTAAAGTTTTCTATATCGAATTTGTTTCCACTTGTTTCTTCACAAATCGGAATCATTCCTTTAAATTGTGCAGCAACATCTTCAATATCTCCTTGAGTTACTTCATCAATATGACGAGGAGGTTTAATTCCATAAATAGGACAATCTAATTCTCTAGCAAAATAGGTAAACCAATCTTGTACTTCTCTACATTGGTTGGTATTGTAAACGATCAAATCTGGTTTTGGAGGGC
>CAYRAD010000002.1:0-24738 GCA_964422135.1 uncultured Vicingus sp. | reverse complement strand
CAATAATTGCCATTTGGGCAGGAAAAGATGGTTTGGATTGGGTTAAAATTGTTGCCGCAATATTAATTTTTAGTGGTGTATATTTGGTAAGTAAGCAGAAAACAGTAAAAAAAGGATAGGTTTATTACCTTTGTAAGCTAATTATCCATGATATGATTAAATCAATGACCGGTTTCGGTAAAGCAGTTGGAGAGGTTAATCTTAAAAAGATTACTGTAGAAATTAAATCTTTAAATAGTAAACAGGCTGATATTACTGTTAGAATGCCTTCTTTTTATAAAGAAAAAGAATTAGAAGTAAGGTCTTATATCAATAAACAACTTAACCGTGGCAAAATAGAGTTTAACTTATATGTTGAATTACTTGGGGATCAATCAAGTTACCAGATAAACAAAGAAATTTTCGAAAAATATTATCATGATTTAAATGAATTAGCAGAAAAGCTAGGTGCCGAAAAAGCCAACATTATTTCTTCTATTACAAAAATGCCAGATGTTTTAAAAACTGAACGTAAAGAATTAGATCAAAACGAATGGATTTCTATTAATGAGATTATTAAAAAAGCCATTAATAACCTTGATGATTTTAGAATAAAAGAAGGCAACGTCTTAGAAGATGAATTAACACTGAGAATTAACAATATCAGTAAACTATTATCTAAAGTAGATGAATTTGAAGAGGCAAGGATTTCAATAATAAAGGAAAGGATAAATAATCACCTTAAAGAAACCGTTGGCGAAAGTAACATTAACAAAGACCGCTTTGAGCAAGAGTTGATATACTACATCGAAAAATTTGACGTAACCGAAGAAAAAACAAGATTATCTGCCCACTGTAAGTATTTTATAGAAACCATGAACACTTCAAACTCCGAAGGAAAAAAATTGGGTTTTATTAGTCAAGAAATGGGAAGAGAAATCAACACCTTAGGTTCTAAAGCTAATAATGCAGATATGCAAAAAATAGTGGTACAAATGAAAGATGAACTGGAAAAGATAAAAGAACAAGTTTTGAATATTTTATAAGAATGAAAGGTAAATGTATTATAATATGTGCCCCTTCGGGTGCAGGAAAAACATCCATTACCAAATTCTTGTTAACTCAAAATCTGGGCTTGTCTTTTTCCATTTCTGCCTGTAATCGAAAAAATAGAAAAAACGAAATTGATGGAGTAGATTATTATTTTTTAAGTACTGAAGATTTTAAAAAGAAGATTGAAGATAATGAATTTATAGAGTGGGAAGAAGTTTATCAGAATCAATTTTACGGAACACTAAAAACGGAAGTGAAAAGAATTTGGGAAAGTAACAAGCATGTTATTTTTGATGTTGATGTAGTTGGTGGTTTAAACTTGGCAAGATATTTTGGTGAAAAAGCAATGGCAATTTTCATCCAACCCCCTTCAATAGAAACTTTAGAAGAACGATTACTAAAAAGGGGCTCTGAAACCGAAGAGACCATTCAGAAAAGAATAGGGAAAGCCATGCAGGAACTGAATTATGCCAAATGGTTCAATTACATTATTATTAATGATGATTTACATAAAGCTGAACTGGAAGCCTTGAAACTCGTTAAGGATTTTTTAAAAGATTAACTTATGAACATTGGTTTGTATTTTGGCACATTTAATCCTATTCATGTTGGTCATTTAATTATTGCTAACCACATGGCAGATTATACCAATTTAGACCAAGTTTGGTTGGTGGTTACCCCTCAAAATCCTTTAAAAAACAAATCTTCATTATTAGCTGATTACCACAGATTAGCTACAGTTCGTATAGCTGTTGAAGATAACAATAAACTTAAAGCAAGTAACATCGAGTTTGATTTACCAAAACCTTCTTATACCGTTACCACCTTAGCGTATATATCGGAAAAATATCCTGAGCATAATTTTTCTCTAATTATGGGAGAGGATAATTTAAGAACATTTCATAAATGGAAGAATTACGAACAAATTATTGAAAATCATACCATTTATATTTACCCAAGAGTTTTAACAGAACAAGAGAAAAAGGAACAATCTTCTAAAAATTCTTTATATCATCATCCCAATGTTACTATTTGTGATGCTCCTATTATGACTGTTTCATCTAGCTTTATTCGAGAAGCAATAAAAAATAAAAAAGATGTTCAATATTTACTTTCTGAGCCTGTATATAGATATGTTACTGAAATGCACTTTTATGAAAAGTAGCTTACAATAAGAGTCCCCAATAAACATAAAAAAATCATTTCAGCTAACCAACTTCTTTTAACCTGATTAAAATAACAGGCTAACAATATTGATAGAGGGGTTGCCAGTAATAAAAAAGTAGCAAAATAATCAAACGAATTAATTAATAGACTTGTTGTTAAAAGAATCATCATGACTACCACCACTAACAACAATTTCCTGATTTTAACTACATTTTTATCCAATTGTTTTATCAAATTAATTCCAGAAAAAAAACCAACAACAACTAGCACATAGAAAAAACTTCTGCCTATATGTGTAGCCGGTAATTGCTCTTTCCCGAAAACAACATAGTTATTTGGAATACTATTAATCAATACTGTTAACTGATCAGTTAAAAAATAATAGGTCACATAAAAAACTACAGGCAACAATAATCCCAAAACAGAAATTACGAATTCTCTCCAATGTGGTGTTTTGGTATATATCAAAACAATCCACACCAATGGAAATATTAAAATTGCGGGATAATAAATTAAGGTAATTAAACCAGTTAGCAAACCAGTATTAAATGCTAAAGTAAAATCTTTTCTGGTATTATACATCCTAAACAATTGATGTAAAGTAAATAGTAAAAAAGTATTGACAATTAATACATGGTTAACAATAAGCAACGAAGTATTTGATACACTTAAAAGAACATAAAAAAGTGAAACTAAATGAGTATTGTTATCAACCAATTTAAATTGATTAACAACATAATTTAAATAAATGGCCTGAAAAGATATTAAAACAACTGCCAAACTAAAACTTAAAAATTTGTATTGATGAATAGCTGAAATACTACTAAATAAAGAATACTTGTCTATTATTATTTTATTATCCATCCAAAATAAAGGCAGCCAACCGCAAATAGTGAGAACAATGGTTAACACATTTGCCAGTTTTTGATTAGATTTAAATACTTTAATAAACACTCTTTCTGGTTAAATTACTTTCTGGTCCATACGATACTGTAAAAATATAGTATTATTTAATAATTATAGCCATTTCAAATTTCTTGAATAAAGTTTTTTAAATATTAAAGATTAATTCTACATTTGTTTTTTTAGAAATTTTACTATGACAGATTTTATTTATGCTTTAGGAGATGCTTTTTACTGGTTTTTTTCTCAATTTGAAAAATTGGAGAACTTACCCAACTGGGGAATTGTTACATTAGCTTTTGGATTACTTTTTTGGTGGCTGAATATGCAAAGAAATTATACTAAAAAAGCGGAAAGAGCAGGAACGATTAAATAAAGGAATTGTAATAATTATACTTGAAACCTCGAATTGATTTCGAGGTTTTTTTATTTAAATCAAAACCTAATTAAAAGAATTATAGTACAAACGCCAATTTAATTATCAATAATTGTTGGGGAATTAAAAAAAAACCTTAAATTCGCAGCCCCAATTTGGGGTATATTGTAATACATCAATTGATAAAAAAAACAAATACGTGGATACATTAAGTTATAAAACAGTTTCAGCAAATGCCGCTACAGTTAAAAAAAACTGGGTGCTTGTTGATGCACAGAATGAACCGTTAGGCAGATTAGCATCAAAAGTTGCTAACTTGATCAGAGGAAAACATAAAACAGATTTTACTCCTCATGTAGATTGCGGTGATAACGTTGTAGTTATCAATGCCGGAAAAATTAAGTTAACGGGTAACAAATGGGAAGATAAAGAATACATCACCTTTTCAGGATATCCTGGTGGGCAAAAAAGAGCTACTGCAAGTGAAATGATGGCTAAAAAACCAACTTTTATGGTTGAAAAAGCAGTAAAAGGGATGTTGCCAAAAAATAAACTGGGTAAAGCACTGTTCAATAATCTATACGTTTACGAAGGTGCCGAACACAATCAAACAGCTCAGCAACCTAAAGAAATTAAATTAAGCGACCTTAAATAAATTATATGGAAGTAGTTAACGCAACAGGAAGAAGAAAAACTGCGGTAGCAAGAGTTTACCTGTCAAAAGGAAAAGGAAATGTTACAGTAAACAAAAAAGACTATAAAGTTTTTTTCCCGACAACAGTATTACAAGGAAAAGTTCAACAGGCTTTTGAAGTAACTGAAAATGCTAAAACATACGATGTAAAAGTAAATGTAACAGGTGGAGGCATTACTGGACAAGCAGAAGCTGTTCGCCATGCAATTGCCAGAGCATTGGTAAAAATTGACGAAGAAAACAGAGCAAAATTAAAAGTTAACGGACTTTTAACCAGAGACCCAAGAATGGTTGAACGTAAAAAACCAGGTCAGCCAAAAGCACGTAAGAAATTTCAATTTAGTAAACGTTAATATAAATTATTGTTTAGTATCTAAATTTTTAAGACTTAGCTTCAGACTAACTACTTAAAGATTGATGTTATTAAGGAATGTAAACAATTAAAAAATGTCAAAAATAGAATTTAAAGAACTATTAGATGCAGGTGTTCATTTCGGACATCTTAAAAGAAAATGGAATCCTAAAATGGCTCCTTATATTTTTATGGAGCGTAATGGTATTCACATTATCGATTTACACAAAACTGCAGCCAAGCTTGAAGAAGCATCTGCTGCATTAGCACAAATCGCCAAATCAGGAAAAAAAATAATGTTTGTCGCTACTAAAAAGCAAGCGAAAAACGTTATTGCCGAAAAAGCCAAAAGCATTAACATGCCTTATGTTACTGAAAGATGGCCAGGAGGTATGCTAACCAACTTTGTTACCATCAGAAAAGCCGTTAGAAAAATGGCTGCCATTGATAAAATGGGTGAAGATGGAACTATGTCAACACTTTCTAAAAGAGAAAGATTACAAATTGCTCGTCAAAGACAAAAACTGGAAAAAAACTTAGGTAGTATTGCTGATTTAACAAGATTACCTGCTGCAATTTTTGTGGTGGACATTATGAATGAACGCATCGCCATTGCCGAAGCAAAAAAATTAGGTATCCCTACTTTTGCAATTGTGGACACCAACTCTAACCCTACTTTAGTTGATTTTGCCATTCCAGGAAATGATGATGCCACTAGGTCTATAGAAAAAATTATGGACTATGTTACTCAGGAAATTGCAAAAGGATTAGCCGAAAGAAAATCAGAAAAAGACAAAGCTAAAGCTGAAAGAGAATCTGCTAAAAAAGACCAGAAACCAGAAGCTAAAAAAGAAACTGAGGCTAAAAAAGAAAACGAGGTTAATGCTGTTAATGCTGAAGGAGAAACTGAGGCTAAAAAAGAAAACGAGGTTACTGCTGTTAATACTGAAGCAGAAACTGAATCAAAATAATTCTATCACATTAAAATACTAAATATAAAAATGTCAAAAATTACAGCAGCAGACGTTAAAAATTTACGTAAGCAAACGGGAGCAGGAATGATGGACTGCAAAAATGCTTTGGTTGATTCGGATGGAGATATCAATCAGGCAATTGATATTCTTAGAAAAAAAGGTCAAAAAGTTGCCGCAAAAAGAGGCGACAGAGATGCCAACGAAGGATTGGTAATTGCTAAAACAACAGATGACGGAAAAAAAGCCGTTATGGTTGTTGTGAATTGCGAAACAGACTTCGTTGCTAAAAATGAAGATTTCGGAAAATTTGCCAATAGTATTTTAGACGTTGCCATACTAAACAACCCTTCAAGTGTTGAAGAGCTAAAAAGCTTAAGTTTTGATGGTAATGGACAAACTATTGCAGATAAAATCATTGAACAAACAGGAATTATAGGAGAAAAAATTGATGTTTCGGGTTACGAAGTGGTTGAAGCAGACGAGACTGTTGCTTATAACCATCCGGGAAATAAATTGGCTTCTATTGTTGGATTAAACAAATCCGGAGACGTAATTAAAGAAGCCGGAAAACAAGTAGCTATGCAAGTTGCAGCTATGGATCCTGTTGCTATTGACAAAGACAGTGTTCCTTCAGAAATTATCGCTAAAGAAATGGAACTTGGTAAAGAAAAAGCTTTAGCAGAAGGTAAGCCTGAGCATATTGTAGAAAAAATTGCTGAAGGTACTGTTAAGAAGTATTTAAAGGAAAATACTTTATTAAATCAAGCTTCGGTTAGAGACAATAAAAAAACTGTTGCTCAAATACTAAGTGAGGTTGAGAATGGGTTAACTGTTACAGACTTCAAGCGCATAATGCTTGGCTAAAATAAAATATTTTAAATCCCGCTAATTGCGGGATTTTTTTTGTCTAAACTTTTTATAACTTTAAACTAACAAAATATTTCAAAATGGCATACAAAAGAATCCTTTTAAAACTGAGTGGCGAATCATTAATGGGAGAGAAACAATTTGGTATTGATAACAATCGCTTATCGCAATATGCCGAAGAAATAAAAGAAATAGTTAACCAGGGTGTTCAGGTTGCAATTGTGATTGGAGGAGGAAATATTTTTAGAGGAATTCAGGCAGAAGAAGGTGGAATGGAAAGAACACAAGGAGATTATATGGGAATGCTAGCCACAGTTATTAACGGCATGGCACTACAATCTGCTTTGGAGACCATAGGAGTATATACAAGACTTCAAACAGCCATTGAAATGAAAGAAGTTGCAGAGCCATTTATTAAAAGAAGAGCCGTTCGCCACCTTGAAAAAGGAAGAGTGGTTATTTTTGGAGCAGGAACAGGCAACCCTTATTTTACCACTGACACTGCAGCATGCTTACGAGCCATAGAAGTTGAAGCAGACGTAATATTGAAAGGAACCAGAGTTGACGGAATCTACTCTGCTGACCCGGAAAAAGATAACAGTGCAACAAAATTTGATTCCATTACATTTGAAGAAGTATATCAGAAAGGCCTGAACATTATGGACATGACTGCTTTTACATTGTGCAATGAGAATAAATTACCCATTATCGTTTTCGATATGAATTCTAAAGGAAACCTTCAAAAAGTGGTAAACCGTGAAAGTAATGTTGGAACTTTGGTAGAATTTTAATTTTTTCTATATCTTTATTTTAAATTTATAAGACATGAACGAAGAAATAGAATTTATAATGGATACCTCAAAAGAAGCCATGGAAAGTGCAATGGCTCATCTTGATGTTCAATTGCAAAAGATCAGGGCTGGGAAAGCCAATCCAATGATGCTAAGTAGGGTAGTTGTGGATTATTATGGAGCCCTAACTCCTTTAAACCAGGTGGCCAATGTAAATGCTTTAGATGGGAGAACACTTTCTGTTCAACCCTGGGAAAAATCGATGTTGGAAGAAATAGAAAAAGGAATCGTTCATGCTAATCTTGGTTTAAACCCACAAAACAATGGCGAATCCTTACTCATAAATATTCCAACACTTACTGAGGAAAGAAGAAAAGAATTAAGTAAACAGGCAAAAGCCGAAGGAGAAGATGCTAAAGTGGGTATCAGAAATGCCAGAAAAGATGCAAATGACGAAATAAAAAAATTAAAGAGTGATGGTTTAAGTGAAGACCTGGCTAAAGATGCAGAAAACGAAGTGCAGAAAATTACGGATGCTTACGGTGCTAAAATTGATGCACTAATTGATGCTAAGGAAAAAGAAATAATGACGGTTTAAAAATTATTATGATAAACTTTAAGCCTCGATAGAACAATTATTAAGGCTTTTTTATTATCTGTGTAGGATTTCAATAATAATAAAATCATTCCTAATGAATTTAACCAATATTTATTAATTTCATAGCTTACATTACTAACTAATCGTATGCTATCATGAAAAAACTTTATAAAAAAATTAGTCTGACCTGCTTATCTATACTTCTAATAACGAGTGTTTCCGGTCAAAATCAAAATTTAAATTTCTGGTCAAAATCAAGTAAATCGGCTGTCGCCAATGTTGAAAAAGTGAACAGAAATTCGCAACCACAAACTTCTCAAATTTATAGTTTAGACTTTAACGCCTTAAAAAATGCTTTGATTGGAGCTCCGGTAAGATGGCAGTCAACTGCAAAATCTAATTTGATAATAGCATTTCCAACAGCTGAAGGTGAAATGGAAAATTATCGGGTAATGGAATCTTCAATCATGGAGCCAAGTTTACAAGCCTCCCTTCCAAACATTAGAACTTATGTGGCTCAAGGAATTGATGATCCAACTGCCTATATGCGTTTTAGTGTTACCCAGTTCGGATTACATACCATGTCTTTATCAGGAAAAAGAAGCACATTATACATAGATCCTTATACAAAGGATAGAAATACCTATATAATTTATGATAGAAGTTCTTTAGGAAGTGACCCCCAACCTTTCGTTTGTTTAACTCCCGAAGATAATAATTTGCCTAGCATGAGAAAAGATAAGATTGAACACAATAAAGCTACTGACGATCAAAAGTTCAGAACTTTTCGTTTGGCTCAAACCTGTACTGCCGAATATGGAAATATCTTTGCAACAACTCCGGGTAATGAGTTCAACGATATTATGGCTCAAATGATCATTACCATCAATCGGGTAAACTCAGTTTACGAAGTAGATTTAGGAATAACTTTAGAGTTTATAGCCAATGAAGCCGCTTTAGTTTTTTGGGGTAGTACAAGTGCCGACCCTTGGAACGGAGAGTATAATACCACAACCCAAAATTTCTTGAATTCAACTTTAGCTAATGGTGATTATGACATTGGACACAACTTTAACACTTCTGGTGGTGGTAATGCCGGATGTATTGCTTGTGTTTGTACTAATGGACAAAAAGGTAGTGGTATGACCGGAAGGGCTAACCCAACAGGTGATCCTTTCGATATTGATTATGTTGCCCACGAAATGGGACACCAGTTCGGAGGTTACCATACCATGAATACATGTAGCAGAAGTGGAAGCGGACAAACAGAAGTAGAACCTGCCAGTGGAAGTTCAGTAATGGGTTATGCTGGAATTTGTTCTTCAAATGTACAATCAAATAGTGATGCTCACTTTAACTATGTTAATGTAAGGGATATTTCAATAAATGTTCAACCAGGAGGAAATAGTACTTGTGCAAGTGAAGTTACAATAACTAACAGTCCGCCAACTGCAGACGCAGGACCAGATTTTACCATCCCTAAAAGTACTGCATTTATTTTGGAAGGTACAGGTACAGATCCTGATGGTAATGCATCCCTAACTTACGAATGGTCTGAAAATGATCCTGCTCAATCTCCCGGAAATGCATCTCCATTATCCACCTACACTGTAGGTCCGATGTACCGGGCAAAAATGCCAATAACATCTCCAAACAGATACATGCCAAGATTACAAGATGTTCGAAGTGGAAACCTTACACCTACTTGGGAGGTTACTCCATCAGTTGGTAGGATATTGAATTTTTCATTTATGGTAAGGGATAATGATATTCAAGGTGGGCAAACTGCCGATGATTTAATGAAGGTTACTGTTGACGGTGGATCAGGACCTTTTGAGGTTACATCCCAAACCTCAAATGTTACTTGGGATGAAGGAACAACTAAAACTATAACTTGGAATGTTGCAAACTCAACAGCAGCACCCGTAAGTTGTGCTAATGTAGATATTTTCCTATCAATAGATGCAGGAATGACATTCCCCTTTACTTTGGCAACAGGTGTGCCTAATAATGGCTCTGCCAACATTATTGTTCCAAGTGGAGCAACTACAAACGTTGCAAGAATAATGGTTAGAGGATCTGGAAATATATTTTATGCCCTTAATTCCTCCTATTTTACCATTACATCTTCGGAGTTTGTTATGAGTTTTGCTCCTGGAGCAGCCGCTAATGATGTATGTGCACCAAATGATGCAACTTTTAATTTTACTTATAACACTTACCTTGGATTTAACCAAGTAACAACATTTTCTGCATCAGGTAATCCTGCCGGAACTAATGTTACTTTTAACCCGACAACTGCACAAAATGACGGAACGCCTGTTGCTATGACCATTTCAGGAATTACACCTGCGATGGTTGGAAGTTACACAGTTACTGTTACTGGCACCGCTCCATCTCCTGTGGTTGTAAAAAATGCTGATGTGACATTGGATGTGTTTGACGCGACATTTAGTGCTATCTCCTTAACTTCTCCAGCAAATGGAGCGACAAGTGTAATGGGGCCTTATGTGTTTGATTGGGTGGCAGATCCAAATGCTGCAACTTACGACATTGATATTGCAACAGATGCAGCATTTACTAATATTGTTGATAATGCAACAGGATTAGCAACTAACTCTTATACTTCTTCAATTCTTTCTTCAGGAACAACATATTATTGGAGAGTAAAACCAGCTAATCAGTGTGGAAATGGTTCTTTTTCAACAGCCTATTCATTTACAACTAGTAACTGTAGCTCTATTGCCAGCACAGACCTGGGTCAAGTATCAAATGTTCCAAGTTTCACCTCAACAATTAATGTGGCTCTCACAGGAAACATTACCGATGTAAATCTTTCCAATCTTGTAATACCTATTACTTGGGTGGGTGATCTTAGTGCTACATTAACCTCTCCTCTTGGAACAATTGTTCAGCTTTTTGATGGGCCGGGAATACCTGCTTCAACTTATGGATGTTCAGGAGATGATATAGATGCTTCATTTGATGATGGTGCTGCATTAACAAGTACCGATTTTGAAAATATGTGCAATAATTCACCTGCTATCTCAGGAACTTTTCAACCCATAGATCCTTTATCAGTATTCAATGGAGAATCCGTTACCGGAAATTGGATTTTAACTGTATTTGATAGCTACACATCAGGTGATGATGGCACTTTAAATGGATGGGGGTTAGACTTTTGTTTAACTTCTCCGGTAAGTACAGATATTAATGACAAAAATAATTCAATAAAAATATACCCCAATCCAACCAATGGTTTATTTACTATTGATTTAAATACTATTGAAGGTTCAAATAAATTTACAATTACATCTATTGACGGACGAATAATTAAACAAATAAATAATGTTAATAAGACTCCATTTACAATAGATTTAAATAACGAAAGTAAAGGAATTTATATTTTAAAAGTGCAACATAACAATGAATTTAATACTTACAAAATAGTTAAACAATAGAGAGCAAATTGGTATTATTTAGTTTTAACTCCGGATTATACAATCCGGAGTTTTTTATTACAACAAATCTTCGTTCTTAACGTATTATAAATAACTATTTATGGCATAAACTTTGTTTTTAACAACATCACACACTTAACTAACAAACAATGAAAACGAAAAATTATATCATCATCTTTGTGTTGATTTTTACTTTTTTTGGGTTCACAAAAAATGCAGACCCCCAAGTTGAAACTAGTGATAATAATCAATACAGATCAATCCAAAACAATGCATTTAAAAATGGTGAAAAATTGGAATATCGGTTGCATTATGGGGTAATAAATGCAGGGACTGCTAAATTAGAAGTTAAAACGTTAGACAAAAAAATAGCTGGACGAGAAGTATATCATATTGTTGGTTCTGGAAAAACTAAAGGAGCTTTTGATTGGTTTTTTAAAGTAAGAGACAGCTACGAAACATTTTTAGATGTTGATGGGGTTTTTCCATGGTTATTTGTACGACATACCGATGAGGGTGGATATAAAATTGATCAGACTTACAAATTTTCTCCATTAAAAAATAAAGTTGACAATGGTGAGGGAAAAAATTTCAAAACACCAAATGGAGTTCAGGATATGCTTTCAGCTTTTTATTATGCGAGAGCTATAGATTACTCAGAAGCAAAAATTGGAGAAGCTTTTACCATATGGTCTTTTGTTGATGATGAAGTTTGGCCTTTAAAAATACGCTACATGGGTAAAGATGAAATAAAAGTAAGTGGAAAAAAATATAGAGCAATGAAATTTCATCCTGTTGTGCAAGAAGGCAGATTGTTTGAAAATGAAGAAGATGTTACTGTTTGGATTTCGGATGATGAAAATAAAATCCCGTTATTGGCACAAGGGAAAGTGTTAGTGGGATCCATAAAAATGGAACTGATTAGTGCCGTTGGTTTAGCCAACACCCCTGCAATTATTGAATAAACATTAATCTGTTTAAAAGTATAGTAGTGCAAAGGCGATGAACAAGTTCATCGCCTTATTTTTATGGCTTGAATAAAAAAGGAGGAATATTAGCTTTAATTCTGGTTTTGGTCGCTATAATTATTATTGTTGTCTATAATTATATTCCATCAGGCACTGACACCCATAAAGAAGAACCCACAATAATTGACACAGTCTATACTCCCACCATCGAATATGGTTTTAACATCGATTCGTTTGAGGTTCATAAAGGGGTAATAAAAGCCAACGAATTTTTAGCCAATATTCTTTTAAAATATCATATTCCGTACAATCAAATAGACCAACTGGCCAAGCAATCGAGAGACATTTTTAATGTAAGAAAAATTGCAGAAGGAAGAAATTACACTGTTTTATGTAACAAAGATTCTATCGGAAAAGCCCAATATTTTATATATGAACCCAACAAAATAGATTATGTAGTCTACGATTTAAGCGATTCAACATCTATTTATAAATGCAAAAAAGAAGTAAGTACTAAAATCCGAACAGCTTCTGGTATCATTAATTCTTCCTTATACCAAACACTGGATAATGCCAATGTAAGCCCTGTGTTAGCTATAGAAATGGCCGATGTTTTTGCCTGGACAATCGATTTTTATCGTATCCAAAAAGGCGATTGGTTTAAAGTAATTTATGAAGAAAAATTTGTAGACGGAAAACCCATTGGTATTGGCAAAGTCTTGGCTTCTAATTTTAATCATTACAATAAAGATTTTTTTGCCTGCTATTTCATACAAGATAGTATTGGCGATTATTTTGATGAGGAAGCCAATAGTTTACGAAGAGCTTTTTTAAAATCTCCACTTAAATTTGGCCGATTATCGTCAGGATTTACCATGAAAAGATTTCACCCTATACAAAAAAGGAATAAGCCTCATTTAGGAACCGATTATGCAGCACCAACAGGCACACCAATAATGGCAACAGGAGATGGAGTAGTTATAGCATCTACTTTTAAAGTTTATAACGGAAATTATGTAAAGATAAAGCATAACAGCACTTACACTACTCAATATTTACACATGAGTAAAAGAGCTGCAAAAGTTGGACAATACGTAAAACAAGGCGATATTATCGGTTATGTCGGAAGTACAGGTTTAGCTACTGGTCCACATGTTTGTTATCGTTTTTGGAAAAACGGAAGACAAGTCAACCATTTAAAAGAAGATTTTCCTCCATCAGAACCCGTTAAGTCTGAAAATTTAGAGGCTTTTAAAAAGCAGCTTAAAAAATACAAAGCTCAAATTGATAAGATTAAAAAGTGAGGCGTATAGTTTACTTCAACTTTGGATTGTTCTGATGCCTTTCTTTGTCTCTTTTTGTTTTCTTTTCTAAACTTTTTTGCAAAGCATCAGTTAAATCAATTCCAGTTTGATTAGCCAAACAGATTAGCACAAATAACACATCTGCCATTTCTTCTCCCAAATCTTTAGTTTTATCACTCTCTTTTTCTGATTGTTCACCATAACGTCTTGCAATTACTCGAGCTACTTCACCAACCTCTTCGGTAAGCATTGCCATATTGGTTAATTCGTTAAAATAACGAACTCCATTTTCTTTTATCCACTGATCAACAGCTTGTTGTGCTTCTTTTATTGTCATTTTTTTTAAAATATTAAGCTAAAGATAAAGATGTTTTTGCTATCTTTAAAAAAAGATTTATCATGCGATTAGAAAAAAAATACTTCTTACACTATATAGTTGTACTTGTTTTAATGATAATTGCTGTTGGATATTTTTCGTCTATTGCAAAAAAGAAAAAGCTAAAACAACTTTGTTGGGCAAATGTTGAATCGAAAATTAACACGGTAAATGATTTAGATTCCCTCTTAGATTATGAGATTTATGAATTTCAAACGTTGGTTGAACAAAGCCTAATGGTGCGCTCTGAAATGATAAGGATAGGAAATGAAATTAAACAAAATGAGGATCAACCAATATCATCAAAGAACTTAGAGTTTTTAAAAGAAAACACAGAAATGTGTTTAACACTTAGAGATCAACTTTATAGTGTTACTTATAGATACGAGTGTGCCCTAGATGCTACTGAAGAAGATTTAAAAAAGGAACAAATTCCTGAATTTATTAGAACAAAAGCAGTGATGCTTTCATTAGCTTCTGCACTTACTTTATATGATAATTACCTGATGGGTGCCCTGCTTTTTGAAAACGATAAAAGATTACGAAGAATTGTAAATGACCCTGATAAAGGATTTGGAATATCTCCCAATCAATTACTGGAAATAACTTTGGCCGCCAATTCCATCAGCAAGCAAAAAAGAATAAAAGATGGTATTCAATTTTTTGAAGAAAAACAACACCTGTTTGCCAATCAAAAAGACGATGATTTTGAATATTTATCTATCCTTATCAATTCAAGTCCAGCCTACAATCATTTGAAAAATATTAGCACCAAAGGAATGGTGAAAAAGAAATTTAAAATGTTTGGCAGAATTACCCGTGATGTTTTAGCCGAATTAAGAGATGATGGTTTTGATGGAGTTAGTAAATTTTTTGGAAATTCCGTTGGATTGGTAGAATCACGTAAAGGAAAATTATACGGAAAAGAAGAAGTGAGAAAAAAACTATTGGCAAAATTACAACCACTGGATATTTTGCTCGAAAAAACACCATTCAGGTTAACAGATAAATTAATTCCCGGACATTTTGGGCATGTTGCCATATGGGTGGGCAATCAAAAAGAGTTAAAAGAAAAAAATATTTGGGATAATGAAGTAGTGCTTCCTTACCATAAAAAAATTACACCTGAAGGTTTGCCCGAAGATTCAAAAGATGGTTACCAGATTGTAGAAGCACTTAGAGTGGGAGTAAAAATGAGTTCTCTGAAAGAATTTATGAATATTGATGACATTGCCATTTTAAGGCCAGTCTTTAAAGAAAATGTTACCGCAAAAGAAAAAGAATCACTTTTGTTAGCATTCCGTCAAGTTGGAAAAGAATACGATTTTAATTTTGATGTAAACACTACTGATAAAATTGTTTGTTCGGAATTGGCTTATGTTTGTTTTCCACAAATTGACTGGCCAACAGAAAAAACCGCTGGGAGGTTTACCATTAGCCCTGATAATGTTGCCAATTTATGCTGGAATGGAATTCCACTGCAATTAATTACCTTTTACCATGATGGCAAAAAATGTCCGGAAGAAAAACAACTGGATGTAATGAAAAAATTAATGATTGAAGAATAAATCTTAGCTTATTTAAGTAAATGCGATTTAGAATTATTTTTCCAACCTGCTTGACTTTCGTAATCAACCCAATAGATTTTTAAATCTGCCTGACTTTCGTAATCTACGAAATAAACTTTTTTATCTGCCTGACTTTCATAATCAACAAAGTACCAAAGACCTTCTTTATTGGCCTGAGATTCATATTCAACCGTATAAACCTTTAGGTCGCATTGCGATTCATAATCAACAATATACACCTTAATATCGGCCTGTGATTCATATTTTACTTTGTAGATTTTCTGGGCACATACCACATTAATGGAAAATAACATTGCAACTAATGTAGTTGCCATAATTAAAATAAATTTTTTCATGATAATTTTTTTTGAATATGACTAACAAAAATCGAGCCTCTTTAAAGTTATTATTAAATGCAAGACCCTCTGTTCCAACACTAAAAATAGTAAATATTTTTAAACTTATTCTGATTTTATGGAAAATAAAAGTTAATGGCATCTATGTATCAAAACAATGTCACACTTAAAACCTAAACTTATGAAAACACTAATGAAACTTAAACAAAGGCTGTCAGTTACACTGATTATTATCTTCTTAGCTCCATTAAACTTAATTAATGCTCAAAATCAATTATCCATACTAAAAGGAAAAGTAATCGATAATACCAGTGGATTAGGATTAGCTTTTGCCAATGTCCTCCTGCAAAACAAAGAAGGTAAACTAATTAAAAATACGGTTACCGATGTAGATGGAAAATTTACCATCAAAACTATTACCCCTGGTACTTATAACGTAGTAGCTGATTATGTTGGGTACGAAAAAATTAAAGTGGAAAAAGTTGTGCTAACAGCTTCCAAAACAACCTATTTGGAAATAAAATTAAATCCTTCAAAATTACAGTTACAAGAAATTGTAGTTGAAGAATATAATGAACCATTGATAATGAAAGATGAAGCTAGCAGTAGCAATATTGTACAGGCAGAAATGATTTCCACAATGCCAGGAGTAAGCTATAAAAAAGATAAATACAGAAAAAAATACAGAATGAAGTCGGCTAAATATTCTTCCGGAAATTATGACAATAGAAAACCCGACTTTAATACGGAAGGTTATGCTTACAATCCCGAAAATGAATTTAAAAACGTAAAATCAAATCCACTTTCTACCTTTTCAATTGATGTAGATGCCGCTTCTTATTCTAATATGAGAAGATTTATCAATAACG
The DNA here is from genome assembly GCA_964422135.1 of uncultured Vicingus sp. Taxonomy (GTDB): domain Bacteria; phylum Bacteroidota; class Bacteroidia; order Flavobacteriales_E; family Vicingaceae. The sequence goes on along the minus strand of CAYRAD010000002.1, from coordinate 8,082 downwards.
GACAAAACCCACCTGTTGATGCCGTGCGAATAGAAGAAATGATTAATTATTTTTCTTACGATTATCCACAACCAACGGGAGACGATCCTTTTTCAATTACCACAGAAATGAGCGATTGTCCTTGGAACAAAAAACACAAATTAATTCATATTGGTTTGCAGGGAGAAAAAATTGAAACCAGTCAGTTGCCGGCAAGTAATTTAGTTTTTCTTTTGGATGTATCCGGTTCTATGAGTTCTCCAAATAAATTGCCTTTACTCAAAAAATCATTTGGCCTTTTGGTTCAAAACCTAACGGAAAAGGACAGAGTAGCAATTGTTGTGTATGCCGGAGCAGCAGGTTTGGTATTGGAATCAACACCAGGGAATGAAAAACAAAAAATAATGAATGCTTTGAATAATTTGGAAGCCGGTGGTTCAACAGCTGGTGGAGAAGGAATAATCTTAGCCTACAAAATAGCTATTGAAAACCTTATTTCGGATGGAAATAACCGAGTGATTTTAGCTACTGATGGAGATTTTAATATTGGTGCTAGCAGTGATGGAGAAATGACTAGGTTAATTGAGAAAAAAAGAGAATCAGGTGTTTTTCTTACTTGTTTAGGATTTGGAATGGGCAACTATAAAGATTCTAAAATGGAAACTTTAGCAGATAAAGGCAATGGAAATTATGCCTATATCGATAATATTTTAGAAGCAAAAAAAGTACTGGTAACAGAAATGGGAGGAACTATGCATACCATTGCTAAAGATGTTAAGCTACAACTGGAATTTAATCCGGATAAGATTTCATCTTACAAATTGATTGGATATGAAAACCGATTATTAAATGATGAAGATTTTAATGACGATACTAAAGATGCCGGTGAATTAGGTTCAGGACATACCGTTACAGCATTGTATGAAGTAGTATTAAAAGGAACAGATGATGACGTTCCATCAGTTGACCCTTTACGGTATCAATCCAATGAGCCTGTTTCAGCATCAACTTCAAAAGAAATATTGACTGTGAAATTCAGGTACAAAGAGCCTAAAGGAAGTAAAAGCAAACTCATTGTTAAATATTTGAATGATAAATCTGTTCCCCTTAATAAATCCTCGGAGAATTTCAGATTCTCTGCAGCAGTTGCAGAATTCGGTTTATTATTAAGAAATTCAAAACATAAAGGGCAAGCATCTTATGGCCAGGTATTAACCCTTGCTAGAAACAGCAAAAGCAATGACAACAATGGATACAGAGCCGAATTTATAAGGTTGGTAGAAATGAGTGAGATGCAAGCAAGTGCATTATTAGGCGAATAATAGTAACCGAATAAGCACACACTTACCAATCGATACCCCTGCAAAGCAGGGGTATTTTTTTATCAACAAATTTTAATTCTGAAACACATTTTATTCCTTTTTATATATTTTTTACAGTTTTTTATTCTGTTTTATTTGATTTTTACTTACTTATAAATCTTTTTTATGATTAATAACAATATTTAACGTAACTATAATCAATATTTATCCGTTAAAATACATAGGGCATTAAGAAATTATTCAATAATTATAAAAATCATGAAAAAAGAAAATACATTCCGGATTCTGTTTTGGTTAGTAGTTCTTTTTCTTTCGTTGATTATAAACCAGAAGACTTTTGCATCTCATGCACAAGGAGCAGATATCACTTATCAATGTTTAGGTGGAAATCAATACCAGGTTAATGTTTCTTTTTACAGAGATTGTTCAGGAGTTGCTGCTCCCAATTCAATTGATATTAATTCCTCTTCTATTTCATGTGGTCAAAACTTTAACACTACCATCTACCCTGTTGCCGGAACAGGAATAGAAGTTACGCCTATTTGTAATACCCAATTAACAACCTGTACCGGAGGTTCTTATCCTGGAGTACAGGAATATATTTATAGTGGTGTTATTACACTTCCTACATTGTGTACAGACTGGACATTTAGTTTTAACCTTTGTTGCAGAAATAATGCGATTAACACAATAAACAATCCTGGAGGAGAAAACATTTATGTTGAGTCCACATTGAATAATCTTGATTTTGTATGCAACAATTCTCCAACTTTTTCTAATCCACCTATTTCTTTTCCTTGTATTGGGCAAACATCATGTTTCAATCATGGAGTTACTGATGCGGATGGTGATTCACTATATTATTCGTTAATCACCCCGGAAACAGGTCCTGCTACCACAGTAACTTATATTGCAGGATATTCTGCACAACAACCGCTAAATTCTAGCCCATCAGTTAGTTTTAATTCCACAACCGGAGATATTTGCATGACCCCTGTTCAACAAGAGGTTACAGTGCTGGCTGTTAAAGTAGAAGAATTCAGGAACGAAATTTTAGTGGGAAGTGTAATAAGAGATATACAACTCAGAACTGTTACCTGTACCAATAATTTACCATATGTTACCGGGATAGATGGAACCGGGCAATTTTCTATTACTGCTTGTGCTGGTTCTCCAATAAATTTCACGATTCCAACTGATGATCCTGATCCCGGACAAACTTTGACTATTACTTGGAACAATGCCATTACGGCTGCAAGTTTTACTGATAATGGTTCACAATTACCCACAGGTATATTTAACTGGACACCAACAGTAGCTGATATTAGTAACAATCCATATTGTTTTACGGTAACCGTAAGTGATGATAATTGTCCGTTTAATGGAGTTCAAATTTATTCATTTTGCATAACCGTCACCGGATTTACGACTAATGCAACTTCAACTTCTGCAAATTGCGGAGCATCAAATGGTTCCGCTTCAGTAACTATTCAAGGAGGAGCACCTCCATATACTTATTCATGGACTCCAAACGGAGGAAATAATGCCAATGCCAATGGCCTCTTAGCAGGTCCATACACTGTTAATGTAACCGATGCTTCCGGATGTGTTTCTTTCTCTACAACAGTTGTCGGAACAGGCTCACTACCCGGCAATATTAATATTGCCAGCAGCAATGTAAGTTGTTATGGAGGAAACGATGGCTCCGCAACAGCTAATGTTAACGGAGGACAACAACCTTATGTTTATTCTTGGTCGAATGGTGGGTATAATCAAACCATTTCAAACTTAACCAGCGGTACTTATTATGTAACTGTAACTTCAAATGGTGGATGCGTTACAAGCGACACAGTGGTCATTACACAACCTGCAACTCCTTTAATAGCCACAACAACACAAATCAATCCCAATTGTTATAACGACAGTAATGGTTCAGCCACAGTAACTGCTTCGGGCGGAACTGCTCCATACAATGCGATTTGGAATACCAATCCTGTTCAGAATAATTTGACCGCAAATGGACTAAGCAGTGGAACTTATAATGTGTTAGTTACTGATAATAATGGTTGTAATGTCTCACAAAGTATTATTATCACAACACCATTACCTTTAAATTTATCTTTGACCAATCAACAAAATGTAAGTTGTTTTAATGGAAATAACGGTGCTCTTTCGGTTAATATAAATGGCGGAACATCGCCTTATTCTTATGATTGGAATAATTTTTCCTATCCAAATAGTCCTTCAATTACTAATTTAACTGCAGGCAATTATTTACTCAGAATAACAGACAACAATGGATGTACAGATAGTAATCTATATATAATTACCGAACCTCAACCTTTAAGTATTAATCTAATAAATCAGGAAAATATTGATTGCAATGGAAACAATAACGGTACTATTTCAATATATGCGAATGGTGGAACACCTCCCTACTCTTACAATTGGAACAACAATTCATACCCAAACAATTATACGATTAGCAACTTAAATTCGGGTGCTTATTCATTAATTATTACTGACAATAATGGTTGTACCGAAACCAATCAATATGTAATAACTGAACCGCAGCCTTTAAACATTAGTTTAATTAATCAACAAAATATTGATTGCTTTGGTAATAATAATGGAGCTCTTTCAACTAATATAAGCGGAGGTGTACTCCCTTATTCTTATAACTGGAATAATAATACTTATCCGAACAATTCTGCAATTAGTAATTTAAATGCCGGAAACTATTTATTAATCATCACTGACAGTAACGGCTGTACTGAAAGTGCCCAATATACTATTACTACACCTCAACCATTAAGTTTTTCTGTAGCTAATCAACAAAATGTAAGTTGCTATGGGGAAACCAATGGGGCTATTTCTGTAAATGTAAATGGTGGTACTACGCCTTACTCTTACAATTGGAATAACAATTCTTATCCTAATAATTCATCGATAAATAATTTAGGTGCAGGTGTTTATTTATTAAATATTACTGATAATAATGGCTGTTCTGCTAACACGCAATATACCATTTCCGAACCTGCCATATTAGTTACTTCAGTTCTTAATTATTCTGATATTACATGCAACGGATTAAATGATGGAAATATTCAAACTGCTACAACCGGAGGAACCCCACCCTATTCTTACCAATGGACACCTGCAGTCTCCATATCAGCTAATGCAACAAATTTAAGTTCAGGTAATCATGTTATAACCGTTACTGACAACAATGGATGTGTGGACACTTCTTCAGCTTTTATAAATGAACCACCCGCTTTAACAACTATTGCTCTGGGAGGGGGTACAATTTGTCCGGGACAAGCTATTAATTTATCAGCTCAGGCTAGTGGTGGAACAGGAAACTATATTTATCAATGGAACAATGGAAACAATGGAGCAACTCAAATGGTTAGCCCTTCCTCTTCAACAACCTATTCAGTTTATGCAATTGATGCCAACGGATGTATTGGAACAACAGACAGTGCAAATGTTTTAGTAAACGACATCAATTTAGTTAATTTATCTGCCGTTCCTGACACCACTTTATGTGCTGGATCTCCTTACCTGATAAGTGCAAATATCAGCGGAGGAATTGGTTTTTATTCGTATAGCTGGGATAATGGTTTAGGTCTAGGACAGGGACCTTTTGCGGTTGCTCCTTTAATTACTACTAATTATACAGTTACTGTAACCGATGTTTGTGGAAATTCAATTAATGAAGATGTAATGGTTAATGTAAATCCATTACCAGAGGTTTACCTCTCTCCACAATCTGAAATAGCCTGCGGAAAAGTTATACTGGATTTAAACAACAACGCTGCGAACTCCTCCGATGCTGAGTTTTTGTGGGATTTTGGAGACGGTACTTATTCAAATCAGGAAAATCCAAGTAAGTCCTATACACAAACAGGGATTTATAATGTAACTCTTACCGTTACAACTCAATTCGGTTGTCAGAATAGTAGTCAAGCCAATATGAATGTGACAGTTAATCCTCAATCTGTTGCTCAATTCGAGTTTACTCCTGAAGAAACTGATATCTTAAATCCCGAGATTACTTTTGACAATTTCTCTACAGAAGCTACTTATTACTTTTGGAATTTTGGTGATGATGCAACATCTAATGAATTAGACCCTGTTCATAAATATGAAGAAAAAGGAACTTATATCATTACACTGATAACCAGTAACAATTTTGGCTGTAAAGACACTTTGTCAAAAGAGTTATTAATCAACCCTACTTACAATTTTTACATCCCCAATGCTTTTACCCCCAACAATGATGGTGATAACGACATATTTACCGCTGTTGGCGAAGAAATTGAAGAGTTTAATATGCAGATATTTAACCGCTGGGGAGAACTAATATACGAAACTTCAGACCTGCAAAATGGTTGGGACGGAACAGCTAAAGGAGGTAGGGATGTTTCTATGGAAAGCGTTTATGTTTACAACATTAAACTTAGAGACTGGCAGGGTTTAAATCATAAATTTATTGGAAAGGTAACCTTAATTAAATAAGCCATAAGCAAATAGAAGCATTCCATTGGGATGTTTATATTTGCACTATGGCTGAAGAATTGGTTATTTCTCAACATCTTTCGAAAGAAGAAAAATACAAGGAATTAATTCCTCAAATTGTTGCTTTGGTTTCCGGAGAAACAGACCTAATTGCCAATCTATCCAACATTGTTGCCGCATTAAAATTCGGATTTAACTGGTTATGGACTGGTGTTTATTTTGTGAAAAATGACGAGTTGGTTTTGGGTCCGTTTCAAGGTCCGGTAGCTTGTACTAGAATACAAAAGGGAAAAGGCGTTTGTGGAACTTCCTGGTCAAAGAAAAAAACGATAATTGTTGAAGATGTAAATCAATTTTCCGGACATATCGCCTGTAGTTCTTCTTCCCAATCCGAAATAGTTTTGCCTGTTTTTAATAATAATAACGAAGTTGCGTTAATATTGGATATTGATAGTGAAGAACTCAATTCATTTGATAGTACAGACCAAAAATACTTAAGTGAAATCACTAAACTGATAGGAACACTTCTTTGAAAACAAAAAATCTCATATTACTTTTTTCATTGGCCTTCCTGCTCTCATGTGCACAAATAGTTCCATTGACGGGAGGCGATAAAGACATTACTCCTCCAGTAGAAGTTAAAAGTGAACCACAGAATAGTTCATTATTCTTCAACAGTAAAACGATAACCATAGAATTTGATGAATTCATTCAATTGAATAATTTATCGAGCCAGCTAATTGTCTCTCCTTTAATGGAAACTACTCCGGAAATTATGATAAAAGGGAAAAAACTGGTGATTAAACTTTCGGGGGAATTAAAAGAAAATACTACTTATAGTATCAATTTTGGTAATGCCATTTCAGACATTACTGAAAATAATGTATATCCTAACTACAAATATGTTTTTTCAACAGGAAGTTATATTGATTCACTTTTGTTTGCTGGAACTGTAGTAAATGCATTTGACTTAAAACCAAAAGATAAAGTTTACGTTTTGCTTTATGACCAGTTGGATGACTCTGTGCCTTTAAAAGAATTACCGCGTTACATAGCCATAACAGACAAAGAAGGAGAATTTACAATTACCAATATTGCTCATGGTGAATATAAATTTTTTACTATCAATGACATTAACAGTAATTATTTGTTCGATTTACCAAATGAAGAAATCGGTTTTAAAGATGAACCCATTTTGTTGGACTCTTCCAGTTCTGGCAACTTAATTTATCTGTTTGAAGAAGAAAACGAATTGCAATACCTTGATAAAGCTGAAAATAAAAAATATGGTAAAGTTGATATTACATTTAACCTGCCAACAAATAATTTGATCGTCACACCATTGAATCAATTTTTTAAAGTTCCTTTTTATATCGAAGAAAAGAGTGAAAATGGGGATAGTTTAACCCTGTGGCTAAAAACAACCGAAGGAATTGAAAATCTAGAACTACTCTTAAAAGATGGAGAAGAAATTATCGATACTGCAGATATTACAATTATGGATAAAAAGGAATTTAAAGACACTTCCTTAAAAATAACAACAAACATTACAGGCAACTTCGATTTAAACCAGTCTATAGCTATCACTTCTGTATGGCCTGTTATTGAAAAAGATGTTGCTCAAATTAAATGATTTGAAGACAGTATTGAAGTGCCTTTTGAGTTTATAGACGTTAAAAACACATTCAGGAAATTCAGAATAAATTACGATTTTAAAGAAAACTCCAACTATCGATTATTTATTCCCCCTGCAACTTTTACAGCTATATACAATTTAAAGAATGACACCATTGATGTAAAGTTTAAGACCAAAAAACTTTCCGATTATGGTAATATTTTATTAAATGTAACACCTGATTTTACAGAACATTACATCCTTCAACTTATCAAAAACAAAAAATTGGTTCAGGAAGATTTTTTACAAGGAGAAAGCAAATTAAACTATACATATTTACAGCCCGGCAAATACACCTTAAAACTTATCATAGACAACAATAGGGATGACAAATGGAATACTGGGAAATACCTAGACCATTTACAACCGGAAAAAGTAATTTTTTATAAAAAAGACATAACCATAAGAGCTAACTGGGATAATGATATTAGTTGGATTATTAAGGAATAGAATTAATTACTAAAAAATCACCTGAAATTCATCACCATCCTGACACTGAGGAAAACTCTTTCTGAAAGCATTTAAATCATCTAATGATAGACTGGTTGTGGTTACACAATTTTCATTTTCTGGAATGTTTGTAAT
>CAYRAD010000001.1:24252-28112 GCA_964422135.1 uncultured Vicingus sp. | reverse complement strand
AAACTGAGAAATATAGCAAAAGCCACAAATTTCATCTTCCCATAAAATAACAAACGACTGGTACTTAGCATGTCCTAAAGAAATCATTTTCTCTAGTTCATCCTCTTTGATAGGTTTTAAATGAAAAGTTGCAGTTGAATTTATAACATACCAATTGTAAATGTCTAACGCAGCAAAAATGTTGTTTTTAGTAATGGTTTTAAATTCCATGCTCATACTCCAAAAATAGCTTTTCTTAGCTAATAATTTTTAAGTTTGTTGAATGAAAGAACTAACCGCTTTTTTTGATGCACTTAATAAAAGTATTAGTGTCGCTAATTTTGTAAAAATCACATTGAGTAAACCTTCTAATAAAAGTAATGGACTACGAAATGTTTACATCCGATTAATTACCATAAAAAAGCAGCAACAGTTATCTTTTACTTATCGTTATCAAACCAACGACCAAGTAAAAAATTATACCATTGATGAATCAAAAAAAGTTCTTCAAAACTTATTGAACAGCTCTTTTAAAATAGTAACCCTATTTACTTTAGAAGAAGATTATAGTTTGCGAATTTCTAAAAAAGGTAAAGTTTCTGTTATTAAAGCACCTCCTAGTTTTACTAATAAACCGCCTGAAGATCATGATCAACCCAAAAAGAAAAGAGCAGCTTTGGGTAAATATTTAAACTTATTAGGTGTTACTGATGAAAAAGGAAATGTAATTCCTAAAATGGCGAATAAATTCAAGCAAATTAACAAGTATTTAGAGATTATAGAAAGCCTAATAAAAAGTACTGATTTACCCAAAAAAGTTTCTATTGTTGATATGGGTGCTGGAAAGGGTTATTTGACTTTTGCCTTGTATGATTTTTTAGTTAATCAGAAAAAGATAGATGCTAGCATTACAGGAATTGAACAAAGAAAAGAATTGGTCGATTTTTGTAATGAAACAGCCAAAGCTTGTGGTTTTGAAAATTTAGATTTTAAATGCCAATCCATTCAAGAATATAAAGCAAAGAAAATTGATGTTTTAATTGCCTTACACGCATGTGATACGGCAACTGACGATGCTTTAGGTAAAGGCATCGGAGCAAAAGCTAACTTAATTATTACTGCTCCATGTTGTCACAAACAAATTAGACAACAACTTAAAGGGAAAAAACAAGTAAGTCCTTTGTTGAAATACGGCATTTTTAAAGAACGTCAATTTGAAATGGTAACGGATACGATAAGAGCTTTATTGTTGGAAAAAAGCCAATACAACACCTCCATTTTTGAGTTTATTTCAAACGAACATACGCGTAAAAACATTATGTTGGTGGGAGCAAAATCTACTAAAAAACCAGATACTAAAACTGTTGATGAAAAAATCAATGCCATTAAAAAACAGTACAACATTGATTACCATTATTTGGAAAAATTGTTATAACTGAGCTATCAATTCTGTATATAAAGAAGTTAACTGAGGCTCAGCAATAGCAGCAGCAGCCAATATTTCATCCAAACCAACCGGTTTTAAATTATCTGGATCACATTCATCGGTTAAAACCGAAACTGCACAACAAGGCAATCCCATGTGGTTGGCAACGATTACTTCAGGTACTGTACTCATTCCAACAGCATCTCCGCCCAATAGCCGTATCATTCTGTATTCTGCTCTGGTTTCTAAATTTGGCCCCGAAACAGGAACATATATTCCTTCGTTTAATAAAATCCCTTTTTCAGCAGCTATTTCTCTTAATAATGCATTTAATTTTTTGGAGTAGGGTTCACTCATATCGGGAAATCTTGGTCCAAAGTCATCAAAATTTTTACCAATTAACGGATTACTTGGATATAAGTTGATATGATCGGTAATTAGCATTAACGTACTTTTTTTGTACTTCAAATTAACAGCTCCTGCAGCGTTCGAAATTAAGAGATTCTGTACATCCAACAGTTTCATCACACGAATAGGAAAGGTAATTTGTTTCATGTCATATCCTTCGTAGTAATGAAAACGACCTTGCATGACCAATACTTTTTTATTATGGATAGTTCCAAAAATTAATTTTCCATGATGCGATTCAACTGTCGAAACAGGAAAATGGGGTATTTTATCGTAAGCTATTTCCTTAATAACGTTAATTTCTTTTACTAAACCCCCAAGTCCTGTTCCCAATATAATTCCTATTTCTGGACTATCAATTCCTTCTTTTTTAAGAAATTCTACTGTTTCGTTGAGTTTTGTAAGCATTGTTTATGTGATTAAAAAATCCCGCATGAACAGCGGGATTTTTAGATTTTAATTCAGTATTCTTTATCAGTTATTTACTTTTCTTCCTTTAGCTTTTGTGCTGGAAGTTTTGTAATCTTTAATTTTTTTCATTTCAAATTTCAAGTACGCTCCTGCTCCACCTGGCATGATATAATATACTTTCCCTCCAAAATTAATTTTCCCTTTTCCATTGGTCCATTCAGCACCCATTAAATTATATCTTCCCCTGTTGTTTGGGTCTCCAAAAACTAAATATTGATCGTCAGAGTCAAAAAAGCTGATGGCTAATTTATTCCCTTCTAAAACTTTTACACAAACTCCGGGAGTTTTAGCATCCACAATAATGTTATCCAAACTAGCAGAACTGGAAACAATCAATTTTCCTTCATCGTCCAATTCCTGTGAATTTTCACCTTTTTCACCACGTTGCAATTGAATTTCACTAGAAACATAAAACTGCATTTTTTTTAATTTTGCCTCATCCAAATTGTACTGAGATTTTACTGTATTGGTAAACGGAAGAAGACTCTGACATGAACTCATTACTATTGCAATTCCAAGAGAAACAATAAATAATGATTTTTTAATAATTGTTGATTTCATTTTATCTAATTTTTTAAACTATCGTTTTAACAAAAATTGTTCCAAACAAAATTATTCATTTTTTTTAACTAACCAACAAATTACAGCCTCTCAAATCACTATTATCGAATCTTCCCAAAACTTCAAATTCATGGGATGATGTTTTTTTACCTAAATCCTGTGTGGCAATAAAGCTACATGAATTCATGTTGGCTAAATCAATGACGTTAATTCCTCCTGTTCTATTTTCCTCAACATAATTAAGTGGATCGTTGATGTCTCGGATTAATATTTTCATCCAATTTGGACATGAAAAAATGCCTTTTCCTTTTGAATAAGCCTGAGATAATAATTCTGTCATTCCATATTCAGAATGAATTTCAGCTACATTAAAGCTTTTTTTGTAAATGGAATGTAGTTCATTTCTCGTTAATTCTTCTCTTCTGCCTTTCATGCCTCCGGTTTCCATAATTATGATATTAGTTAGATTTAACTTATACTTTTCCGCCAAATCTAACAATGCAAAGGAAACACCAATTAATAGTGTTTTTTGTCCGTTTTTAATCAAATTTTGCAAGTTTTTAATCAATTCTTGCTCATTTTTGAGAAAAAATCCACTTTTTGGATGTTTACTTTGCTGAATTAGTTTTTCAACCATATAAATTAATGACGAACCTTCTCTTTCCATGTAGGAAGGTAAAAGTGCCAACACACAATACTCTTCGATATTTCCATAAAAACTATTAAAGGTCTTAGTGAAACTTGCCTCATAAAGATTGATATCCTTTACAAAATGTTTGCTTTGAATTGCTCCTGTTGTACCACTGCTTAAAAAAATCATTTCTTCTTTAAATTCTCCGGTTTTAATTTGCTGGGTTTTAAAAAATTCTATTGGTAAAAAAGGAATTTGAGAAATTGAGTTAATTTCTTTTGGTTGAGTTTTAAGTAGATTACAAAATTGATGATACACTAAATTATTTTCATATTGATAGTTAAATATTTCAATAGAAAGATGGTTGAATTCTTTTTCAGAATT
>CAYRAD010000001.1:1806-24152 GCA_964422135.1 uncultured Vicingus sp. | reverse complement strand
AAATAAAAGATTATTCACCATGCAACCAAACTTTTTTCTTTAACAAATCTTCTTCAGCTTCAACATTGTCTTCATCTGAAATACAGCAATCTACAGGACAAACTAAAGCACATTGAGGCTCGTCATGAAAACCTTTACATTCAGTACATTTATTAGTTACGATAAAGTAGAATTCATCAGAGAGAGGAGCATTTTCAGCATCGGCATCTACTTCTTTACCAGAAAGAGTTGTTACCATTCCACTTAAAGCTGTTTGTTCAGAATAAGACCATTGTTGGTCTGGTTCGTAAATTGCATTGTTTGGACATTCCGAAATACATGCATCACAATTAATACATTCGTCAGTTATTCTAATAGCCATAATCTTAAGTTTTTATTAAATTTCAAATGCTAATTACCGACAAAAGTAAAAATTATATGATGGTTGATTAATGATTATTATCATATTTCAATCCCATAGACTGGACTACATTTGACTTCCAAAAAATTGTATATTTGACATAATAATTAGACATAAAAACTTAAACTTATGAGTATAGAGAATAAGAATCATCAACCAGAATCATTGATGACTGTAGTAATAAGATTTGTTGGTGATTCCGGAGATGGAATGCAGCTAACTGGAACACAGTTTTCTGACACTTCAGCAATGTTTGGTAACGATATTGCGACCTTCCCTAATTATCCTGCTGAAATAAGGGCTCCACAAGGAAGCTTATACGGCGTTTCTGGATTTCAAGTTCATATTGGAAGCGTTGAAGTTAGTACACCTGGTGATAGTGTTGATTTATTGGTTACAATGAACCCAGCAGCATTAAAAACAAATTTATATGCGTTAAAACCAGGACATACAATTATTGTTGATAAAGACTCATTTACAAAAAAGAATTTAGAAAAAGCTTCTTACGAAACAAATCCATTAGAAGATGGCAGCTTAGAAAGCTTTCGTGTTATTGAAGTTGATATGTCAACTTTAACTAAAGAAGCATTAAAGGATGTTGAAGGGCTTGACAATAAATCAATTTCAAGAAGTAAAAACATGTTTGCTTTAGGTATGGTGTATTGGATGTACAATCGTTCAACAGATCATACAATAGAGTTTTTTAAAAATAAATTCAAATCAAAACCAGAATTAATTGAAGCCAACACTAAAGTATTAAATGCAGGATTCTATTTTGCTGAAACACTCGAATTGATACCCAATTCATTTACAGTTTCTCCTGCAAAAATGATTCCGGGTACTTATCGTATCATCATGGGAAACACAGCAACTGCTTGGGGATTATTAGCTGCATCTGAAAAATCTGGATTGGAGTTGTTTTTAGGTTCTTACCCTATTACTCCAGCAACAGATATTTTACACGAATTAGTGAAACACAAACATTTTGGTGTAAAAGCTCTTCAAGCTGAGGATGAAATAGCAGGTGTTACATCTGCAATTGGTGCTTCCTTTGCGGGAGATTTAGCAATTACAACAACATCAGGACCAGGGTTAGCCTTAAAAGGTGAAGCGTTAGGATTAGCAATGATGGTTGAGTTGCCTTTAGTAGTTGTCAATGTTCAACGTGGTGGCCCATCAACTGGTTTGCCAACTAAAACTGAGCAATCAGATTTATTACAAGCAATGTATGGAAGAAACGGAGAAAGCCCGGTAATAGTTATTGCTGCTAGTACTCCTGCAGATTGCTTTAATTACGCATATGAAGCAGCAAGATTGGCAATAGAGCACATGACTCCAGTGGTTTTATTAACTGATGGTTATATTGCTAATGGATCAGCTCCATGGAAAATTAGAAGCGTTGCTGATATGCCCGATATAAAAAATCATAAAGTTAAAGAGGCTGTTGAAAATTGGCATCCTTATAACAGAGATCCTGAAACATTAGCGCGTGACTGGGCAGTTCCAGGAATAGCTGGATTAGAGCATCGATTGGGTGGCTTAGAAAAAGATAGTGTTACGGGTGATGTTTCTTATGTTCCTGAAAATCATGAGGTAATGACTGAAACAAGAGCAGAAAAAGTAAGAAGGGTACAAAACAATATCCCAGATTTAAAAGTTGAATATGCTCAAGAAGGAGATTTACTAGTTGTTGGTTGGGGAGGAACATATGGAACACTTCATTCAGCAGTAAAAGAAATTACAGAGGAAGGATTTAGCAATATTGGTTTGGCTCATTTTAATTATATCAACCCCATGCCTAAAAATGTAGAGGAAGTATTTTCTAAATTTAAAAAAATTCTTGTTTGCGAATTAAATAGTGGCCAATTTGCATTTATATTGAGAAGTAATTTTAACAATTTCGACTTTTCACAAATTAACAAAGTTCAAGGTTTACCTTTTTCAAACGATGAGCTTATTCAAAAATTTAAAGAACTAGTATAATAATTATGGAAACTTTAACTGAAAAAAAATATACTTACAAAGATTTTGTAAGTGACCAAGAGGTAAGATGGTGTCCAGGTTGCGATGATTACGTAATTTTAAAATCCATACAAAAAGCAATACCTGAAATGGGAGTTGATAGAGAAAATATTGTTTTCATATCAGGTATTGGATGTTCTTCTCGTTTTCCTTATTATATGAATACCTATGGTGTACATAGTATTCATGGTAGAGCACCAGGAATAGCATCTGGAGTTAAATTAGCTAACCCTGAACTTAGTGTTTGGGTTATTACTGGAGATGGAGATTCAATGGCTATTGGAGGAAATCATTTCATCCATGCTTTACGTAGAAACATCAATTTAAACATTATTTTATTTAATAATGAAATCTACGGATTAACTAAAGGACAGTTTTCTCCAACATCATTAATTGGACAAAAAACAAAATCATCTCCTTACGGAAATACACAACCTCCATTTTCTCCAGGAGAGCTTGCTCTTGGTGCTCATGCTAGATTTTATGCTAGAATTGCTGGTAACAATCCTAAGGCGATGGCTCAAATATTTATTCAAGCTGAGCGATTTAAAGGAACTTCATTAATTGAGGTGTTACAAAATTGCGTAATATTTAATAATGGTTGTTATGATGATGTAACTGACAAAGCAGTTAAAGATGACAAGCAAATATATTTGGAACATGGAAAACCAATGATTTTTGGTAAAAATTCTGATAAAGGATTGGTATTAAAAGGATTAAAATTAGAAGTGGTAACCATTGGAGAGAATGGAATTACTGAAAAAGATTTATTGGTTCATAATGAAAAAGAACAAGATCCAACATTACATCAAATGCTTATTCGATTAGAATATCCATTAGCAACTGGCATAATTAGAGCTTTTGAAGATGTTACATTCGAAGAAAGAGAGGATGAGCTTACTAGACAGATTAAAGCTAAATCTAAATATACTAAAACGGACGATTTATTCTTTAGTGGCGAAACTTATGAAGTAAAATAAGCTAACACAAATAAATTAAAAACTAATGGGTTTAGAAGCAATAATAGTTTTCCTGCTTGCTGGTGTTACACTGATTGTAGTTGCAAATTTTTTATCCAACTTAATATCACCTAAATCAGACAATCTTCAAAAAAGAGAACCATATGAAAGTGGTATAAAAACGATTGGACCAACTTGGGTTCAATTTAAGGTAGGTTATTACTTATTTGCTATTTTGTTTTTGGTTTTTGATGTTGAGGTAGCATTTTTATTTCCTTGGGCGGTTGTCTTTAAAGAAGTAGGTGCGGTAGCACTCGTTGAAATTATCATCTTTTTAGTTATTCTTGGTTTAGGTTTGTTGTACGCATGGAAAAAAGGAGCGTTAAAATGGGAGTAAATAAACCAACAGAAATTCCAGCAGATTTTCCTGGAAAAATAATTCCTGCAGGTAACGGAGCAAACATTATGGTAACCAGTTTAGATAAAGTTATCAATTGGGGGCGATTAAATTCTTTATGGTCGTTATACTTTGGTACCAGTTGTTGTGCCATTGAGATGATGCAAACCGGTGCTGCTCGTCATGATTATTCACGTTTTGGATTTGAAGTAGCTAGACCTTCCCCAAGACAAGCAGATTTAATTATTATTGCTGGAACTATTGTCAATAAAATGGCACCAGTATTAAGAAGATTATACGATCAAATGGCTGAGCCTAAATACGTAATCGCCATGGGTGCATGTGCAATCTCTGGGGGCCCTTTTTATTATAATTCTTATTCTGTAGTAAAAGGAGCTGACCATGTTATTCCTGTTGATGTTTATGTTCCTGGCTGTCCGCCTCGACCTGAAGCTTTATTAGAAGGAATGTTGATGCTCCAAGATAAAATTAGACAAAAAAGTTTAAAAGATAAATCAAATCCAATTGATGGGTTTGATGAAGGATTATAAATAAAAATGTTATGACTAATGAAGCATTACAAAGTTTAATTAGTAGTTGGATTCCAGAGCTAGAATTTACTGAAGAAGAATCTCAGTTTTTAAATGTTAGTGTACAACCAGCACAACTTCATCAATTAATGCTTCAGCTTAAAAATACAGAGGAAACAAAATTTGATTATTTATTTTGTTTAAGTGGAGTAGATTGGGGAGAAGAATTAGGTGTGGTTTACCATCTTGAATCTACTGAATTTAGACATCAAGTAGTAGTAAAAGTAAAAACATCTGACAGAGAAAAACCGACCTTTGATACTGTTTCAGACATATGGAAAACTGCTGAATTTCATGAAAGAGAAGTATTTGATTTCTTTGGAATAACGTTCAATAATCATCCCAATTTAAAACGAATTTTTTTAACAGAAGCGTGGAGTGGTTTCCCTTTAAGGAAAGACTATGAGGATGAAATTAATATGATAGTTAAATAAATATAAATGGAATCAACTACTGTAAATAATAAAATTAAAACAGAAGAGTATTTTATCAATATGGGGCCACAACACCCTGCAACTCACGGTGTGTTACGTTTGTTATTAACCATAGATGGTGAAATTATAAAAAAGGTTGATCCAGATTTAGGATATATTCATCGTTCTATCGAAAAAATGTGTGAACGAGATAGCTACCAACAAATTGTTCATTTAACAGATAGGATGGATTATTTGTCCTCCCATATTAATAATGAGGCAGTCTGTTTAACAGTTGAAAATGCATTGGAATTAGAAGTTCCAGATAGAGTAAAAGTAATTAGAACAATTATTGGTGAACTAACAAGAATTGCTTCTCATACCTTATGGTGGGGAGTAATGGGAATGGATACGGGTGCATTTACTACCTATTTTTACGGCTTTAGAGATCGTGAAATGATTAACGATATTTTCGAAGAAACTTGTGGGGCTCGTTTAACCATGAGCTACAATGCTCCTGGAGGGTTAATGAACGATATTCATCCTAACTTTATTAAAAGAACGAAGGAATTTGTCGCTCACTTTAAAACAAAATTACCTGAGTATGATGCATTATTAACCAACAATGTAATTTTTCAACATAGAACAAAAGGTGTTGGAATTTTAACCAAAGAAGATGCTATTTCATTTGGAGCAAGTGGCCCTGTTGGTCGTGCTTCTGGGTATTCTTGTGATGTTAGAGTTCATCACCCATACAGTGCGTTGGATAAAGTTAAATTTAACGAAGTATTACGAACAACTGGAGACACTTTAGCACGATACGAAGTTAGAATACAAGAAATGTGGGAATCGTTATCCATCATCGAACAATTGATAGATAACATCCCTGAAGGAGATTATAAAGTGGCTACAAAAGCTGTAATTAAATTGCCAAAAGGAGAGTTCTATCAAAAAGTAGAAACTGCTAGAGGAGAACTTGGAGTTTATATTATAAGTACAGGAACTAAAAATCCTTATCGACTTAAATTTCGTTCACCAGGATTTTCAAATTTATCACTATTAAACCATATTGCTGTTGGAAGTAAAATTGGAGATTTAGTTGCGATGATGGCAACTTTAGACCTTGTTATTCCAGATATAGATAGATAAAAATTAAATTATGTTATTAAGTATAACAAATATTATTCACGAGTGGTTATTTAGCATAATGCCAGAAAGTGTTGCCAGCATTGTTCAAATGGTTTTAATTGCTGTAGTATATTTAACTGGATTTGCTGTTGCAGGATTATTTTTAGTTTTAATGGAACGTAGAATTGCAGCTTGGTTTCAGTTGCGAATGGGACCAAATCGTGTAGGTTTTCAAGGAATTATGCAAACCATTGCTGATGCTTTAAAATTGGTTTCAAAAGAGTTAACAGGAACTATTAAGGCTGATAAATTCTTGTACAATTTAGCTCCTTATTTTGTTATTATTTCTGCATTAATGGCTTTATCGGTTATTCCTTTCTCTGGAGAATTTCAAGCATTTGACATTAACATTGGTATTTTCTTTTTAATTGCAGTATCGTCTATTGGCGTAATAGGAATATTATTAGCGGGCTGGAGTAGTAACAATAAGTTTTCCTTAATTGGAGCCATGCGTAGTGGTGTTCAAACTATAAGTTATGAATTGTCAGTATCATTAGCATTGTTGACCATGGTATTAATAACTGGAAGTCTTCAACTTTCTGAAATCGTTGAGGTTCAGAAACATGGTTGGCTAATAGTTCAAGGGCATGTGCCTGCTTTATTTGCCTTTATGATTTACATGATTTCTGGAACAGCTGAAACCAACAGAACTCCATTTGATTTAGTTGAAGCAGAATCGGAGTTAGGAGCTGGTTTTCACACTGAATATTCAGGGATGAAGTTTGCTTATTTCTTTTTAGCAGAATTTATCAACATGTTTATTGTCGCCTCTATTGCAACTACCATATTTTTTGGTGCATGGCTATCTCCTTTTGGAATTACAGAATCTATTCCTTTGTTAGGTATCTTTTGGTTTTTAGCTAAAACACTGATTCTTGTATTTTTAATGATGTGGTTTAGATGGACTTTTCCTCGACTTAGAATTGATCAGATTCTTACATTAGAATGGAAATATTTGCTTCCATTAAACTTACTAAACTTGGTAATAATGGCTGTAATCGTTTGGCTTAAATTAACAATTCAATTTTAATATGAGTTATTTTTCGGACATATTTAATGCTGTAAAAACGTTGCTGACTGGAATGAAAATAACCGGAAAGTATTTTTTACATGCGCGTAAAGGAGCAATAACACAACAATACCCAGAAAACAGACAAACCTTACAAATGTTTGATCGTTTTCGTGGTGAAGTAATTATGCCTCATGATGAAAACAATGAACATCGATGCACTGGTTGTCAATCATGTGAAATTGCTTGTCCGAATGGATCGATAGAAATTATTTGGGATAGATTAGTTAATGAGGAAACAGGTAAAAAGAAAAAAACCATTGATAAACACATTTACCATTTAGGAATGTGTACCATGTGTGGACTATGTATTAAAGCTTGCCCAACAAAAGCTATTGTTTGGGGACAAAATTTTGAAAATTCAGTTTACGACAGGAAATATTTAGACAGGGTTTTAAATAAACCAGGATCTAAAGTAAAAGCTGGAATAGAAGATTAAAGAAAATACTATGGAAAGAATAATATTTTACATTTTAGCAGTCATCATGATTGTTTTTGCTATTGCTTCGGTTAGTAGTAGAAAAATGCTTCGTTCAGTAATTTACTTATTATTTGTTTTGATTGGTGTTGCAGGAATTTATTTTTTAATTGATTACAACTTTTTAGCAGGTATTCAATTGACGGTATATGCTGGAGGAATCATTGTCCTGATGATTTTTTCAGTACTCTTAATCCACCACATCGAAATGCAATTAGAAGCTGCCAAAACAATTAAAAAAGTAATAACTGCATTAGTTTGTTTGATTGGTTTAGGAGTTTTTTTAACAAGCATTTATAGTTACCCATTTCAAGTTGTTGAAAACACAAATGCAACAACCATTAACGAAATTGGGAAAGGGTTTTTAAGTTACGAAGCAGGCGGATATATCCTTCCATTTGAAGTTATTAGTGTTTTGCTACTTGCTGCAATGATTGGAGCTATTATTATTGCTAAAGGAAATAAATTAATTGATAAAAAATAACACATTATGATTGCTGGAATTAGCATATACGAAATCCTTACCCTCACTTCTATCCTGTTTTTTATTGGAGTGTATGGATTTATAACTCGAACTAATTTGATTTCAATCTTAATCTCTGTTGAGTTAATATTAAATGCCTCAGTTATAAATTTTGTAATTATCAATAAATATTTATATCCAGATGTGTTACAAGGAGTTTACTTTTCAATTTTTATAATAGCTGTTGCTGCTGCAGAAACTGCTTTAGCTATTTCTATTATAATTAATTTATATAAACAAATAAGTTCGGTTGAAGTGAAAGATACTGAAACGATGAAGTATTAATAAGACAAGAATTTAAATTATAAAAAATGGATTTTAGTTATACTATATTTATTCCGTTAATTCCCTTAGCACTTTTTTTGCTACTTGGAATATTTAGTAAAAAAATCCCGCCTTCAATTTCTGGGTGGATTGGTACTTTAGGATTAGGAACTGCATTTATTATATCACTTTATACGGCTTACTATTATTTTACAGGAGAAAAAGTGGATGGAGCGTTTCAAACCTTCACCTATAAAAGTACTTGGTTAATATTTTCTGATAAATTACACATGGATATGGGAGTTTTAATTGATCCTATTTCTGTAATGATGCTAGTGGTTGTTACTTCCATTTCATTTATGGTTCACTTTTATAGCAGAGGATACATGAAGGGAGACGATGGTTATACACGTTTTTATGCTTATCTAGCTTTATTTAGTTTTTCTATGCTTGGGTTGGTATTATCTACCAACTTATTTCAAATATATATATTTTGGGAATTGGTTGGAGCATCCTCCTTTTTGCTGATTGGATATTATTACACCAAACCCTCGGCAGTTGCTGCAGCAAAAAAGGCATTTATTGTTACTCGTTTTGCCGACTTTGGTTTCTTAGTGGGAATTTTAGTTGTTAGTTTCTATGGAGGAACATTTGATTTTGGTGAATTAAATAGTTTAGATGGAAACGTTATCACTAATTGGGCAGCAACCTCCTTTATGGGATTATCTGTGTTTACTTGGGGATTAATCTTAATTTTTATGGGGTGTGTAGGAAAATCTGCAATGATGCCATTCCATATTTGGTTGCCAGATGCTATGGAAGGTCCAACACCAGTTTCAGCTTTAATACATGCTGCAACGATGGTGGTTGCAGGGGTATTTTTAGTTGCTCGTTTATTTCCTATGTTTTTCTTTATTGATGATGGCTTTGCATTAAATTTTGTCGCCTATATTGGAGCTATCTCCTCCTTAGTGGCAGCAGTTGTCGCCTTAACTCAAACTGATATTAAAAGAGTTTTGGCATTCTCTACCATGTCACAAATTGGGTATATGATTTTGGCATTAGGCGTTTCAAAATACGAAGGACATGAAGGAGTAGGTTATATGGCTTCTATGTTTCATTTGTTTACTCACGCCATGTTTAAAGCTTTACTTTTCTTAGGAGCAGGTTCTGTTATTCATGCTATTCATAGTAACGAGCTAAAAGACATGGGAAGTTTGCGTAAATACATGCCAATTACACACATAACATTCTTAATCGCTGCATTATCAATTGCTGGGTTCCCAGGGTTTGCAGGGTTCTTTAGTAAAGATGAAATTTTAGCAGCAGCATTTGAAAGCAACATGTTAATATATGCAAGTAGTGTTTTTGTGGCAGGACTAACAGCTTTTTACATGTTTCGTTTATATTTCGGAATATTCTGGGGAGTTGATAGGAAATACGATCATATTCCTCATGAATCGCCTATGTCGATGACAATTCCACTTATATTATTAGCGGTTATGAGTGTGTTTGCTGGTTATATTCCTTTTAGCGAATACATTTCAGCAGATGGTATGTCTTTTACAACTCATTTAAACATTCCATTAGCTGCTATTGCATCTAGTGTTGGAATTATTGGAATTGTATTAGCCTATGTTTTTTATAAAAAAGAAAACAATTTACCAGAAAAAGCAACTCAAGTATTTGGTGCATTTTATCAATGGACCTTTCATAAGTTCTACTTTGATGAAATTTACCTCTTCGTAACAAAGAAAATAATATTCGGAATTGTAGCTGCATCAATTGCTTGGTTTGATAAGTTTGTCGTTGATGCTTTTATGAGAGGAATTGGAAATGAAACCATGTTATTTTCTCATAAAACCAAAGGAGTACAGTCAGGAAAAGTTCAAGATTATGCCATGGCATTTATTGGTGGAGGAGTTGTATTGGCTATGGTCATTTTTTATATATGGATAAATTAATTTAAAACAATGGATATTTTATCACTTTTTATAGTAGTTCCTATTTTAACTGTTTTAGCGTTATTTTTTGCTAGAAATTTAAAACAAGCAAGAGTAGTCTCATTGTTAGGAATGACTGTTCAATTTGCCATGTCAATTAATTTGATATTTGCTTATATAAAAGAGCGAGCTGTTAACAGTGATATTATGGTTTTTACCAAAGATATCACTTGGTTTGAAACATTTAATATTCATTACAGTATTGGTGTTGATGCCATTTCGGTCGTGATGATTGCTTTAACTGCTATTGTAGTTTTAGCTGGCGTTTTTATCTCTTGGAAAATAGATGATTTACCTAAAGAATTCTTTATCTCTTTAATTGTTTTAGCATCAGGAGTGTTTGGGTTTTTCATCTCAACCGATTTGTTTACCATGTTTGTTTTCTATGAAATAGCGGTAATCCCAATGTATTTATTAATTGGTATTTGGGGCTCAGGGCCAAAAGAAAACTCAGCAATGAAATTAACCTTGATGTTGATGGGTGCTTCTGCATTATTGTCGGTTGGAATTTTTGGTATTTACTTTAATTCAAATGCAGATGGAGGTGCATTAACGTTTAATATTTTTGAAATAGCCAAGGTTCATATTCCGGCTGCTGCTCAAAACTTATTCTTTCCATTTGTTTTTATAGGATTTGCAGTTATAGGAGCATTATTCCCATTTCATACTTGGTCACCTTCTGGTCACGCATCTGCTCCTACCGCTGTATCTATGTTACACGCTGGTGTTTTAATGAAATTAGGAGGTTATGGTGTTTTCAGAATTGCCATGTACTTGCTTCCTCTTGGAGCAATATCATGGACAAATTTCTTTTTAGTATTATCATCCATTGGTGTAATCTATGGAGCTTTTGGTGCTATAATGCAAAAAGATTTAAAATATATCAATGCATACGCATCAGTAAGTCACTTAAGCTTGGTATTATTTGCCTTATTAATGCTAAATAAAACTGCATGGACTGGTGCTATTATTCAATCTTTATCTCATGGATTATTAACAGCTTTATTCTTTGCACTAATTGGGATGGTTTATGGAAGAACTCACACAAGAGAGCTTTCTAAATTAGGAGGGATCATGAAAATTTTACCTTTTATCGGAGCGATATATGTAATAACAGGATTGGCCTATTTAGGATTGCCAGGCTTTAGTGGTTTTGTAGCTGAGATGAATATTTTTGTTGGTGCTTTTGAACACCCCGACATGTTCCACAGAGTTATTACCATCATCATAGTATCATCCATAGCCGTTACTGCTGTTTATATTTTACGAATGATTGGGAAAATTATGATGGGACCATTGTCAGACGAGTCTTATGCAGATTTACCAAAAACAACATGGTACGAAAAAACAGGATTAGTATTATTAATGATTCCAGTATTATTTATTGGTACTATGCCTCTTGGAATAAGTGAAATGATAAAAGCAAGTATTCAACCGTTTTTGGAGCGATTACTTTAAAAAATTAAAAAAATGAACTTAGAAAGTTTTCTATTAATGCGTTCAGAAATTGGATTGTTAGCAATTATTTTATTGCTACTGATTTTTGAAATATTTTCTAACCAAAAACAAAAAGCAGCTGCAATTCCTATTGCTGTAATTCTATTAGCTATAAACACCGTAATTGGCGTTTTACCGATGGCTAATGGCGAATTATTTGGAGGAATGTATAGAACCAATGCTTTACTTATTTTATTTAAAACCACTATCAGCGTTGGAGTACTAATTCTTTTACTACAATCTGCTGATTGGTTAAAAGAAAAAATAATTGCTGAAAATAAAGCAACTGAATTTATCATGCTGCTTTTAAGTTCTTTACTAGGAGCATTCTACATGATTTCTGCTGGGGATTTTTTAATGTTTTATATTGGATTAGAATTAACAACGCTTCCAGTAGCAGCACTTGCTGCTTATGAAACATACAAAAGAAAATCTGCAGAAGCTGGTGTTAAATATATTTTATCATCTGCCTTAGCTTCTGGAACAGCTTTATTTGGAATCTCCTTATTGTATTCAACAACTGGAACCCTCTTTTTTGATGCTTTTGCTGAAGTTCTAACAATATCTAAGCTTTCAATTTTAGGATTCATTTTATTCTTCTCAGGGTTGGCTTTTAAAATCTCCTTAGCTCCTTTCCATTTTTGGACTGCTGATGTTTATGAAGGAGCTCCGATAAATGTAACTTCTTACTTATCTGTAATATCTAAAGGATCAGCAGTTGTAATATTAATGATAGTATTATTTACTGCCTTTAAAACGTTAACACCTGTTTGGACAAAAATCATCTATATTGTTGCCATTTCCACCATGTTTGTTGGTAACATCTTTGCATTAAGACAACAAAACTTAAAACGTTTTTTAGCCTATTCGTCTATTGCACAAGCAGGATTTATTTTATTAGGATTATTATCCGCAGATCAATTAGGATCAGCTACTGTTGTTTATTTTGTTGCAGTATATATCTTCTCTAACCTAGGAGCTTTTGGAGTTGTTCAAGCAATTTCATCGGCATCAAACAAAGAAAATATAGCTGATTACGAAGGACTTTACAGAACTAATCCTCTCTTAAGTTTATTAATGATGTTAGCATTGTTTTCGTTAGCAGGTATTCCACCGTTAGCAGGGTTTTTTGGTAAGTTCTTTTTATATGCAGCAGCTGCAAGTAAAGGATATTACGTTCTTGTATTTATTGGAGTTGTAAACGCAACCATTGCTTTATACTATTATTTATTGGTTGTAAGAGCGATGTTCTTAAGAAAAAATCCAGATGCGATCCCTTATTTTAAAAGCAAAATTTATATGAAATTAGGTTTGATAATTGCAGCTTTAGGTATTTTAGTTGCAGGTTTATATAGCCCTTTTTACGAATATATATTTTCTATTAGTAATAGTTTTTAAACAATAATTACATGGCAACATTAGTCGGAAAACATTTATTTGGAAGCATAGGCGATACAAGGGTAACCTTCATCGAAAAAAAAGTAGATGCCAACAGAAAAGATTTCTTAAAAAAATTGTTAGAACACAATGGTTTAGAGGTAGTAATTGATGCGCCAGAGCCAAAAACTCCTGAAGAACCACAATTATATACCGTAGGTGTTACTGACATGATTTTTAATCCAACTATCGTTATTTTCGAACGTAAATTAAAAACTTTGGATGGAAAAATAGCCACTCAGGACTATTGGTTTCAACGTAGTGAAGAAGTGCCTCCTCAGTATTGGAAAAACGATTAATTTTTAACTACTAACCAGCGTTATATCGAATTCAGGTTAGTATTCTCTTCATTTAATCATCCCATTAAGGGTAATTTTAACATAAAAACAAAGCTATCTTACCAAAGTAAAATCATTCGTTTTAATTTCATTGGCAAGTTCCTGCACTGATTTATTAATAAATACTTTTTTCAAATGTTCTCGAGCAACTTTAAAATCATTATGGATTGGGCAGGGGTAATAATTTGAGCACTTGGAGAGTCCAAGACCACAAGACTCAAAAAGGGAAAGTCCATCAATGGTTTCAATAACATTAATAACAGGAGATTTTAAATTTTCTTCCGATAAATAGAAACCACCTCCAGGTCCTTTTACTGAAGTGATAATATTTTTCAAGATGTATGCTTTAAATTATTTTAGACCTACCGATTTAAAGTAGATGTTTAATCTTTCTTGTTCTTCTGAATTTACAAAATGCTCGATCAATTTAATTTTTCCGTCAATATTTATTGTCAACAGTTGTTTACATTTATGAGTATAACTTATTCCCTTGTGCGTAAGGTAATCTGTAAAATGAACATAAAATGTATATCTATCTATTGGTTCGATACAACTTTTTCCCCATTCCAGTTTATCCAGTTTATTTCGGGCATTTATCATGTTCTGCTCATAGGATTTGCAAATATCATTAGGGCCAATGTAAACTTCTTCTCCAAGCTTGTATTTGCAGTCCTCGCTCAACAACTCTCTTGCTGTGTCAAAATCATCTACATCCAAAGATTCTCCGAATTTTTTTGCAATTTCCCTTGCTAACATTATTTACTAATTTTTGTATAAATAAAATTAGACTAAAAAGGGGTTGGGAAAAATGCTTAAAATCATAGCATCAGCTATTTATTATTCCATCTAAAACGATAAAATAGCAAGACTGGCTATGATTTACCACAAACTTTGTTTCCTTATCGAAATGTTTTGGTTTTATTTAAAATTTTTAAAGAAAAGCATGCAAAAATTAGTTGCTTTTATAGAACAATTTCTTAACATGTGGTTTGGTTAATTCTATTAGACTAAATATGGCTAAAAGAATACCTAATATTCCTGTTAAGGCATTCAGAATTGCTACTACAAAAACGAAATTGTAATTACGAAGTTTTTCCATGTAATTGGAAGAAATAATGGTTAGAATACCTAATGTTGCAAAAAAGAAAAATCCAATCACTCCAACCGTTAAAACGATATCTCCCGGGTTGAAAGGGAGATCTTCTACTCCATGTTTAGATTCTACTATACCTCCTACAAAAACACCGATTGCTGCATAGAAAATAAATACAAGAGCAACAAAAAGGGTTAAAATTCCTTTAATCAGGAACAAGATTCTAAATGTGCTAAGGTTATTTTTTGAATTATTCATGTCTTATTTTATTAGCGTTCAATAGGCTCTTTTATTAATTCCTTCCATATAATAAATAAACGCACGATTAATTACTCTGTTCCCCCCGGGGGTTGGGTAATTACCAGTAAAATACCAGTCTCCTTTATTATCTGGACAAGCATCGTGCAGTCCTTCAATGCTTTGATAAATAATATCTACTTCTGCTTTCATATTTTCTGGTGTCAGCAGCTCGGATATTTTTTTTGAAATCTCCTCGGCTGTAAAGGGGTCGTAAATTGCTTTCACATGATTTTTTATTTCTTCTTTTGGAAGATTTTCCTGTGCTTTACATTTTTGATAGGTTTCTTCGATAATATTTTCCTTGCCTTGATCTTTTAATAAAGCAATGGCTGCTTGAAAGGCAATAAAATCACCCAATTTAGCCATGTCAATTCCATAACAATCCAGATATCGAATTTGTGGTGCAGAAGAAACAACTACAATTTTTTTAGGATTTAAGCGATCTAAAATTCTTAATATACTTTGTTTTAATGTTGTTCCTCTAACAATTGAATCATCAATAATTACTAGGTTATCAGTTGGGTAAACACTCCCATAGGTAATATCGTAAACATGGGCCACTAAATCATCTCTCCCACTGTCCTGAGAAATAAATGTTCTCAGCTTGGCATCTTTTATGGCTATTTTTTCTATCCTGTTTCTTAAGCTAAGTATGTTTTGTATATCCTCATCCGATGGATTGTCGCCTAAGGCTTTTATTTTCTCCAGTTTAATACTATTTAATTCTTCCTGTAAGCCTTTCATCATTCCATAAAAAGATATTTCGGCAGTATTGGGAATAAATGAAAAAACAGAATTTTTCAAATCCCTATCGATAGACTCCAGAATCTGAGGAACAACGTTTCTTCCTAATTGTTTACGCTCTTTGTAAATGTCTTTATCGCTTCCTCTAGAGAAATATATTCGCTCAAAAGAACAAGCTGTTTTTTCTAATGGTTCCCTAACTTGCTTCTGGCTAACTTCTCCATTTTTTTTGATGATTAATGCATAACCAGGTTTAACTTCATGAATGGTTTCAATAGGTACATTAAACGTTGTTTGAATAACTGGGCGCTCTGATGTTACCACCACCACCTCCTCATCTTGGTAAAAAAATGCTGGACGGATTCCTGATGGATCTCTTAAAACAAAAGCATCTCCATGACCTATTAATCCTGCCATTACATATCCTCCATCCCAATCGATAGCTGAATTAGTTAATATTTTTTGAAGGTCTAAATCTCGTGCAATTAGTTTAGATATTTCTATTCTGGAGTAACCTTCAGCTTTAAATTGATCATACAAAGCTTGATTCCCTTCATCTAAATAATGACCAATTTTTTCTAAAATGGTAATGGTATCTGATTTTTGTTTTGGATGTTGTCCTATTTCAACTAAAATATTAAATAATTCATCAACATTGGTTAAATTGAAATTCCCTGCAAGAACTAAGTTTTTGGTCATCCAATTATTTTGTCGTAAAAATGGATGGCATTGTTCTATGCTGTTACCTCCGAAAGTACCATAACGCAAATGCCCTAATGATAATTCGCCAGTAAAGGCTACATTTTTCTTTAGCCACTTCGCATTTTTTAAAAGCTTAGGATTATAATCATAAACAGATTGAAATTTATTGTTGATTTTTCTAAAAATATCTTTGATGGGATTTGCATCGTTTGATCGATAACGACTAATGTATCGTTGACCAGGTTCTACATCAAATTTAATGTTGGCAATTCCAGCTCCATCTTGCCCACGATTGTGTTGCTTTTCCATTAACAAGTACATCTTGTTAATACCATAAGTAGCTGTGCCATATTTTTTAATGTAATAATCTATTGGCTTTAAAAGTCTTACTAATGCAATACCACACTCGTGTTTGATAGCGTCACTCATATTCTTTTTTTAGCTAGTGAAATGAGTCACAAAAGTAGTTCTTTTTTTAGAGTATGAAGCTAAAAAAAGAGCTGTGAAAAATTAATTTTTCACAGCTCTTTAACAATAAATATTTAGCACTATTATTTTACTACTTCCTTTCCTGCATCACTCCACGCATTAAATCCGCCCAATAAATTATAGATTTTTGTAAACCCTAATTCTTCCATTTGTTTGGCAGCTTTTGCACTTCTTACTCCTGATTTACAATATACATAAACAGGTTTTGTTTTGTCTAGTTTTAATACTTGCTCTTGAAAATCAGCATCAAAAAAGTTCATTTTTATTGCACCTTTTACTGTTCCTTCGGCCCACTCTCCAGGTGTTCTTACATCTAAAATTTGGCCACCACCTTTTGCTATTAACTCAGCAAATTTATCAACATTAACATCTTCTTTAATGGTTGTTTGTTGAGGTGAATTTTGAATTGTAGCTTCATTATTTTCTGCATTTTGAGTAGTGTTTTCACCTGTACATCCTAATGCCGCGATTGAAATTCCTAATGGAATTATAAAAAATAGTTTTTTCATCTTGTTTATATATTTTGATTAATCAAATTTACTAATTCATTTGCTTGTACAACTCCTGATTGTCTCCATAGTTGCTTTCCATTTAGCATAGAAATCTACTAAAACAGGTTTGTCACTATTTAAAGTTGCTCATCTTCTTTTTTTGAAATTTTAAACTTGTCATTGGCAAAATCTCCAATTAGCCAACCCATAATAGCTCCATACAACATAGTTCTGTACCATACTGAAGTTATTGCACAATTTCCAGAAGCACACCCTATAAAATACCAATACAGAAAGCCTAATATTGCTCCAATTAGCGCACTAATAATTGGCCATTTATTATTGTTTATCCAAGTTTTCATTTTAATTAAAATTGAACCAACTTCCTCCATTGTATGCTTCAATTCCGTTTCGTTTTAGAATTGATGTCGCTTGTCCGCTCCTCATTCCTGAAGCACAACACAACACAATTGGTTTATTAATTTTTTTAATTTTTGGAATCTCTTTATGTATTTTATCTAAAGGGATGTTTTTAGCTCCTTTGGGTTTCCCTTGAGAAAATTCTCTAGGAGTTCTAACGTCAATTAAAACAGCTCCATTAGCGATTAGTTCATGACAATTTACTTTTGGCCCAAGTCCAAATAATTTTCTTAAAAAACTCATTTGTATAACGTTTTGTGTGATGAGTGTTGTATGATGAGAAGTTCACACAACTCATCACACTCTACCCACAACTATTAATTAAATCATTCTCATAGCAACCATGTTCCAGCCGCCACCATTGTATATGTTTTCTACTCCATTAGCTTCTAAAAACTGAACTGCTTGTCCACTCCTTGCCCCTGAAGCACAACAAACAACCACTGGTTTTTTCATGTTTTTAAACTCTTCTATTTTATGTGGAACTTGATCTAAAGGAATGTTTATTGCCCCTTCAACACAGCCCATACAAAATTCTCCGGGAGTTCTAACATCGATAATTGTAGCCTTTTTTAAATTTACATTTTCGAAACTCATTTTTTAATGCTTTTTTATTTATAAATACTTCTGTTATTTTATTACTGTTTCTTTTAACAAGATTAATATCCCCATGATTAACACAAAGTAGCCAAATCCTTTTTTCAATTTAGCTCCATCTACTTTTTTGGCAAAAAGAATTCCTAAACAAACACCTATCATTGCCAATAAAGTATAAGATAATAAGAAGCCCCAATCAATAATTATTTCTCCTAAACTACCTATAAATCCAAAAAATGAATTTAATGTAACTATTGCCAACGAAGTTCCTATTGCTACTTTCATTGATAGTTTACCTATTCTAATAATGGCCGGGATAATCATAAAACCTCCACCTGCACCAACAAGTCCACATAAGCCACCAATGCCTAATCCGGCAGCAAAATTTAAAATATGGTTCTTTTTGTTCAATTTACTACTATTGATGATATGTGACCCTCTTATCATATTTATTGCAATAGCAATCATTACCATTGCAAAAACCCCCATTATTAGTAGGTGTTTCATTAATTCAAAACTTCCAATGGTAAATAAACTGTCAGGAATAGCGGGCACCAAATATTTTCTGGTTAAAAAAATTGCTGTTATGGTAGGAATTCCAAAAAACAAAGCTGTTTTAAAATTTACTTCTTTTTGTTCGCCTTTTATAATAACACCTATAAGACTCGCACACCCAACAACAAATAAAGAGTATGCTGGAGCTGTTTCAGCCGCATCTATTCCAAAAAGATAGACAAATACGGGAACTGTTAAAATGGATCCTCCGGCACCTGTTAATCCCATTATTATTCCTACCATTAGGGCAGTTATGTATCCATAATATTCCAAACTAATCGTTTTGACATTTATCGATACAAGCGATGATTTGCGATAAGCGTTGATGTTTTAAATAATAATTACAGTTCTTCCCTTTTCTTTCAGAGAGTAATACTCCCTTATTTTTTAAGATACTAAGGTGGTGCGAAGCTACCGCCTGTTCAATATTCAATTGCTGAAATATTTCTGTTACACTTAATTTTTTATTCCCGTCTAAAAGGCTAACAATTGATATCCTAATAGGATGAGCAATAGCTTTAAGCATCTCCGATGCATTTTCTAATTTACTTAATTCAATACTCATATATAAATATCTACATTTGTTAATACAAAGTTATATAT
This sequence comes from uncultured Vicingus sp., assembly GCA_964422135.1. Lineage (GTDB taxonomy): Bacteria > Bacteroidota > Bacteroidia > Flavobacteriales_E > Vicingaceae. The sequence continues at coordinate 4,580 of CAYRAD010000001.1, read as the reverse complement.
AAAAATCTATATATGTAATTTTTCGTAATATATTTTAAAATACTGTCTCCAAGAAAATAAATATCTTTACCCTTTAAATTACTTATATGCAAAAAATACAGAACTACATTAATGGAGAATTTGTTGAACCAGTTTCAGGAAATTATCTTGATAATTACAACCCCTCCATAGGAGAAGTCTATTCTTTAATTCCTGATTCGGATGAACAAGATGTTGAATTGGCAACAAAAGCTGCTCAAGCTGCTTTCCTTTTATGGAGTAATACTCCAAAAGATGAAAGATCAAAAATTCTTCAAAAAATAGCTCACCTAATAGAAAAAAACTTAGACAAGTTAGCTGAAGCTGAATCGAAAGACAATGGGAAACCTGTTAGTTTAGCTAAACGTGTTGACATTCCTAGGGCTGCAGCAAATTTTAATTTTTATGCAACTGGAATTTTACATTATGCTTCTGAATCGCATGCTATGGAAGATTCTGCCATTAATTATACACTAAAAGAACCAATTGGAGTTTGTGGGTGTATTTCTCCTTGGAATTTACCTTTGTATTTATTTAGTTGGAAAATTGCTCCAGCTTTAGCTTCAGGTAATACTGTTGTTGCTAAACCATCAGAGGTTACCCCATTTACAGCCTATCTATTGTCAAAACTTTGCATTGAAGCCGGTTTGCCAAAAGGTGTTTTAAATATCGTTCACGGATTAGGACATAAAGTTGGAGCTGCGATAACCAAACATCCTGACATTCCTGTTATTTCTTTTACAGGAGGAACAGTTACCGGTGCTGAAATTATGCGAACTGCCGGACCGATGTTTAAAAAAATGTCGTTGGAATTAGGGGGTAAAAATCCAAATATAATTTTCGATGATTGTGCTTTTGACAAAGCATTAAGCACAACCATGCACTCTTCTTTTGCCAATCAAGGTCAAATTTGTTTGTGTGGTTCACGAATTTTCGTTCAAAGAGGTATTTATAAAAAATTTAAAACAGCCTTTGTCGAAAAAGCAAAAAAATTGATTGTCGGAAATCCTTTCTCAGCCGACTCCAATTTAGGAGCCGTAGTTTCAAAATCACACATGGAAAAAGTTTTGAGCTACATAAAATTAGCTAAAGAAGAAGGAGGAACTGTTTTGTGTGGCGGGAATCAGGTGCATTTAGATGGAGAATTAAGTAAAGGCTGGTATATAGAACCTACTATCATAGAAGGATTATCATTCGATTGCAGAACTAATCAAGAAGAAATTTTTGGACCTGTGGTTACTATTATGCCTTTTGATACAGAAGAAGAAGTGTTGATGATGGCCAACAGCACAAAATATGGCTTGGCATCTACTGTTTGGACAGAAAACTTAAAACGAGCACATCGGATTTCAGCTAATCTACATACTGGGATTGTTTGGGTAAACTGTTGGTTGTTACGAGATTTAAGGACTCCTTTTGGTGGAGTTAAAAATTCAGGAGTTGGTCGAGAAGGAGGCTTTAACGCTTTTGATTTCTTTACTGAACCGAAAAACGTTTGTATAAAGTTGTAAAAGAAATGGGGCTTTCAATTATAGAAGATGTAATGGTTAAAGGAATCACTTTTCAAAAGAAGGAGTAATCGGCCTACTTCAGCATTACAACATTGAAATTTCTTAAACCCTGAGTTATATCGAACGCTGGTTTAAACAACATTTGTAAAAAATGCATAAAATATTTTACAATTAAATTATTGTTCTTACTTTTGTTAACCAAATGGTTAAACTTTATGGTTAAGAAAAAAGATAATACTACAGAATCTGATATTTTAGAAGCAGCTAAAAATGTTTTTCAACGCAAAGGAATGTTTGGTGCACGTATGCAAGAAATTGCAAATGAAGCAGGAATTAATAAAGCCTTGTTGCATTATTATTATAGAAGCAAACAGCTACTTTTTGAAGCTGTTTTTAAACAGGCTTTTAATTTAATGGCTCCACAGCTCAATAAAATAATTAATGCTGACACAGAATTAGAAGAAAAAATAAGAGCATTTTCTTATAACTACATTTCGTTTATCATCAAACATCCATACTTACCTAATTTTATTATTCAAGAATTGAATTCCAATCCAGAATTTGTGCAAAAATTGGTTTCGGAAAAGAACTTTCCAACTATCGATATTTTTAAAAGCCAAGTAAATCAATTGGTTGACGAAGGTAAAATTAGGCCTATAAATCCCAATCAATTGTTTATTAATATAATGGCACTTAATGTGTTTCCTTTCATTGGCAAACCTTTGTTACAAGGTTTTACCAAATTGGATGATCACTCATTTAAAGGCTTAATGGAAAAACGAAAAAATGAAGTGGCTGATTTTATTATTAATGCAATAAAAATTGAATCATGAAACAATTAATAACGCTAATTATAATTTTAATGTCATGTGGAGTTAAAGCCCAAGAAGAATTGACATTACAAAAATGTTATGATTTGGTAAATACCAACTATCCTATAGCCAAACAAAAAGAGTTGTACAATAAACAAAGTGAGTTAGATGCTTCCGTAATTAAAAAAGGAAAATTACCTACATTGGATGTGGGTGCTCAAGCCACTTATCAATCAGAGGTGACTCATGTGCCCATTGATAATCCTGCTATTTCTATTGCTCCGCCTAATAAAGACCAGTACAAAACAACGTTGTCGGTTAATCAATTAATTTACGGAGGTGCTGTTAATACTCGATTAGAAGTTCAAAATAATGAACTAAAAACACAGCAAAAACAGCTAGAAGTATCACTTTATCAATTAAAGAAACAAGT
>CAYRAD010000001.1:0-1706 GCA_964422135.1 uncultured Vicingus sp. | reverse complement strand
GACAATACTTTTCAACCTTATTATTTAGTTGGATTAAAATTTAACTGGACCATTTTTGATTGGAACATAAATAAAAAACAACGAATGTCTTTAGCGGTTAATAAAGAGATGATTGATAATCAACAAGAGTTATTCAACTTAAATACCAATATCGAATTAACACAACAACAAGCTGAAATTGAAAAAGTTAGTTCATTAATTGAGTCGGACAAGACCATCATTGAATTGCAGAAGAAAATTGTAAGTGCTGTTGATGCTCAGTTAAAAAACGGAACAATTACACCTTCCGCTTACACTCAGGAAATCACTGCTTTATATGAAGCTGAAAACAACTTGAAAACACACGAAATACAATTGTTATTAGCTAAAGCAAATTACAAAACAATAAAAGGAAATTAAATTTTTTAAAAAATAGAGATGAGACTTAAAGATATGAGACCAAATTTAAAAATAATAATAGCATTAATAGCCTCAACAATTCTAGTTGTGTCATGTAATACAGGAGATGATAAAGCAGATGGATATGGAAATTTTGAAGCTACGGAAACAGTAGTTTCTTCAGAAGGAAATGGTAAAATTCTAGCATTTAATGTAGAAGAAGGTCAACTGTTGAAAAAGGATGAAATCGTTGGTTACATTGATACGGTTCAGTTGAGTTTAAAAAGAGAACAGTTACTGGCTTCAAAAAATGCAATAAGTGCTAAATCATCTGGAGTATTATCACAAATTAGTGTGTTAAAAGCACAATTAAAAACTGCCGAAATTTCTAAAAAAAGAATCGAAAATCTTTTGAAAGAAGGAGCTTCTACCCAACAGCAATTGGATAATGTGAATGGTAAAATTGATGTGTTGAATCAACAGGTAAGAAGCATTGAAATTCAAAACTCATCGGTAGTGAATGAGTTAAAAAGTATGGATGCACAATTGGAACAACTGGAAGATCAGCTTAAAAAAAGTAGTATTAAAAATCCAGTAAACGGAACCGTGTTGGTTAAATATGCCGAAGCTTTTGAAATTACTGCTTTTGGAAAACCCTTGTATAAAATTGCTGATTTAAGTACCATGCAATTACGTGTTTATGTGAGTGAAACACAGTTAACCAATATTAAAGTCGGTCAGCAAGTAACTATTAAAGTAGATGCTGAAGAAGAAATGAAAAACTATCAAGGAATTATTACTTGGATTGCTTCCGAAGCAGAATTTACGCCTAAAATTATTCAAACGAAAGAAGAACGCGTCAACCTCGTTTATGCGGTTAAAGTAGCTGTGAAAAATGATGGCAGTTTAAAAATTGGAATGCCTGCTGAAATGTGGATTAATCAAAAAGAGGATAGATAAAAGATGTTAGATTTAAGACTTCTTAATTTGATTAAATCCTGTCAGTTCGAGTAATTCTGATGTGCCTTGAGCGGAGTCGAAGGGAATCAGAATTGTATCGAGAACAAATGATTTCAATAGAGAATAAATGAAAAATAAAATTTGAGTATTCGAGTTCAACATATTAGCAAATCGTTTAAAGATATTGATGCTTTAAAAACTGTTTCTTTTGAGGTAAAAAAAGGAGAATTATTTGGCTTAATTGGTCCTGATGGAGCAGGAAAAACAACGCTTTTTAGAATTTTAACCACTTTATTAATTGCCAACGAAGGTTCAGCCACCGTTTCTGGTTATGATGTAGTAAAAGATTACAAGAAAATTCGGAATTC